>JBBIJH010000189.1:0-5169 GCA_037446075.1 Ignavibacteriales bacterium | reverse complement strand
AAGCTTTGGTAAACGACGAGGGTGGGGGTACTACTCGTCATGCGTGTGCCGTGAAACTTGGGCTAGCTCGTGCTTTGACCGTGGTCGACTAGGAGTATCGGACGCCTCTGCGGAGTTTTGGATTGCTGACGCGTGATGCGAGGATGGTCGAGCGGAAGAAGTACGGGCAGCGGAAGGCACGCAAGAGATTCCAGTTTTCAAAACGTTGATTTGTTAATCGTTATCTGTTATACGTTACCATGATGCGGGACGGCGGCGGTAAGCAGGGGTGACACGTAACGAATGACCAATAACCGATAACTAATACCATCACACATGCTCTTGGATTGCCCCGGAGGTTGTCTTGACTTCGGTCAGGATTCCAGGGGAAGCCCTACGGCCTCGTAGGGATGAAAAGGGCAGAGGATTAAACCAAGAAGGGGAATGGAATGCCAAGAACTGAGCTTGCGGAGCTGCTCGCTGCGGGCGCACACTTTGGCCACTTGAGCCGAAGGTGGAACCCAAAGATGAAGCCGTTCATCTTCATGGAACGGAATGGAATTCACATCATCGATCTGAAGAAAACGCAGGAGCTGCTTGAGGACGCGGCAAATGCCATTTCGAATATTGCAGCCGAAGGGAAGAGAATTTTGTTCGTCGGCACGAAGAAACAGGCGAAGGAAATCATACAGTCCGAGGCCAAGCGCTGTGGTGTCGATTACGTTACGGAGCGTTGGCTCGGCGGGATGCTGACGAATTTCACCACGATCCGAAAGAGCGTCAAGCGCCTGAATAACATCGAGAAAATGGAGACAGACGGCACCTTCGACAAGCTGACGAAGAAGGAGATCCTCCATCTCACGCGAGAAAAGGAGAAACTGCAGAAGGTCCTTGACGGAGTCGTGGACATGACACGATTGCCAGGGGCGGTGTACGTGGTCGATGTGAAAAAGGAAGCCATTGCGGTGAAGGAAGCGGCGAAGCTTTCTATTCCGATCATCGCGATCGTCGATACCAACTGCGACCCCGAGGGCATCACGTACCCGATCCCGGCGAATGATGACGCGATCAAGTCAATCCAAGCGATTACGAAAGTAATTGCCGATCCCGTCATTGAGGGAAAAGCACGTGCAAAAGCAGCCGAGCTGGAAGAGGAGATGGCGGGAGGAACTTTGAGGGAGACGAGCGAGGCAGAGGGCGAGAAAGTGAGTACTTGAAAAGGAAATCAACAGTTATGGTCACATCTGAACAAGTGAAACTTCTCCGGCAGGCGACAGGTGTGGGAATGATGGAGTGTAAGAAAGCACTGGAGGAAGCCTCCGGAGATGTAGAGAAGGCAATCAAGCTGCTTCGAGAGAGAGGGGCCGCCGTGGCTGAAAAAAGGGCCAATCGTGTTACGAAGCAAGGAGTCATTGAGGCCTACATCCACACCGGCGGAAGGATCGGTGCTATGGTAGAGCTTAACTGCGAGTCCGATTTCGTGGCGAAAACGGACGACTTCCGCGCGCTGGCAAGAAACCTTGCCATGCAAGTGGCCGCGATGAATCCAAAGGTCATCTCTCGTGAGCAACTTGATAAGAGCTTGATCGAGAAGGAGCGCGAAATTTACCTTCACCAGGCGAAGAACGAAGGGAAGGACGACATCACCGCGGCGAAGATCGCGGAGGATCGCGTGGAAAAGTACATCCAGGAAGTTGTCCTCCTTGAACAGACATTCATCCGAGACGCCGGGAAGACGATCAAAGATCTCCTCCACGAAGCGATCGCGAAGATGGGTGAGAATATCAGTGTGCGGCGGTTTCAGCGCTACCATCTCGGTGACGAATCGCAATAACGGTGAAGGTCCCGCTCTCGCTGGGACCTTTTTTCTGACACAGGACTACAGGGTTGTCTGTGGAAAAGCTTGCCTATAAGAGAATCCTTCTGAAGCTGAGTGGAGAGTCCTTGATGGGAGACCGGGCCTTCGGAATCGACCCGAAGGTCGTCGATCGATACGCTTCGGAGCTGAAAGTGGTGAGGGACCTCGGTGCGCAGGTTGGCATCGTGATCGGAGGAGGAAACATCTATCGCGGCACAAGTGATTCCGATGACGCGATCGATAAAGTCACGGGCGACCAAATGGGGATGCTTGCTACAGTCATCAACTCTCTCGCACTGCAAAGCGCGCTTGAGGCAAAAGGGGTTCACACACGACTTCAAACGGCGATTCGGATGGAGGAGATTGCTGAGCCGTTCATTCGACGCCGTGCGATCCGCCATCTTGAGAAAGGTCGCGTCGTCATTTTTGGTGCCGGCACGGGAAGCCCGTACTTCACAACTGACACTGCTGCCGTGCTTCGTGCGATCGAGATTGAGGCAGATGTCATTCTCAAAGGGACTCGAGTCGAGGGCATTTACGACTCTGATCCTGAAAAGAATCCTAATGCGTTTCGGTTCCAGGAAATTTCATATTTCGACGTGCTGGAAAAAGACTTGAAGGTGATGGACCTCACTGCTGTTACCCTTTGCAAGGAGAACAATCTCCCCATCATCGTATTCAATATGAATAAACCAGGAAACCTGAAGCGGCTCGTCCTCGGAGAAAACGTCGGCACGAAAGTCCGCGATCTGAAGTTGAAACAGCTTCAACCCGGCCGCTAACTACTCCTACCGATCCACCATGACTGTCAAGCAAATTCTGAAGGACGCGGAAGACCGGATGGTGAAAGCCGTTGAAGTCGTCCGCTCTGAACTGATTAAGATCAGAACCGGGAAAGCGACGACTGCACTCCTTGATGGGATCCGTGTGGAATACTATGGCACCCTTGTTCCCCTGAATCAAGTTGCCAGCATGACCGTGCCCGACGTCCATACGATCACGTTGCAACCGTGGGAAAAAAACATGGTTGTGCCGATCGAGAAGGCCATCCTGAGTGCAAATCTTGGTCTGAACCCCGTGAACGACGGTGCAGTAATCCGCGTACCCATACCGCCTTTGAATGAAGAACGGAGACGCGAGCTCGTGAAGTTGGTGCGGAAGTTCGGCGAGGATGGAAAGGTGGCCATCAGAAACGTTCGTCGTGATGCGATCGAACACCTCAAGAGATCTGAGAAGCAAGAACATTTCTCGGAGGATGAGCGCAAGCGTGCAGAGGCCGAAGCACAGAGGATGACGGATAAGCACATCAAAGAGATTGACCAGCTCCTCGCCCTGAAAGAAAAGGAAATCATGGAAGTGTGAGGCATGATTTGCTGGATTCATCCCCACCTCGAGGATGGACTTCCCCTCGCGTAAAATGCGCTCTTCCACTTCCTGGCGTCTACACGGATTTCCTCCTCATTCTCAATTCCCAGAAGGGCTCTACTCGCGTTGGGACGTTCTTCTCGTTCAGAGTGCGGCTGGCGAAGGTCAAGTCGGGAGACTCGGGGATGGGCTGAAACTTTCGCGTTCTTCTGCGCGTAGTCTGAACTGGGTGGAAGAACACAGCGTGAGAATTCAAAGATCTGTGATCCATAGAACATTCTATGAGCAACGCTGAGACAGCGACAGGTCCCGGTCCAAGCAAGCGGTTGTACAAATCTCGACAACATCGAATGATCGATGGCGTCTGCGGTGGATTCGCCGAGTATTTCAACGCCGACCCTACCATTGTACGCATCATCTGGATTCTTCTTCTGCTGGCAAGCTTCGGGGCAGCGATTCTCCTCTATCTGGCTTGCATGTTGATTATTCCAGTAAATCCGGCACATAGAGCGGGGCAGCAGCTCCAGGTCCCCCCGGCGGTGAATGGCGCCAGAAAATTTTGGGGCGCTGTTCTAGTGATCTTAGGAGGCGTAATTCTCCTTGCGAATCTTGGGTTTCCGTTCTTCCACTACTGGCATATTCCTTGGGAAATAATCTTTCCTTCGATCCTTATCCTGATCGGCCTTTACATCATTCTGGAGTACCAAAGCAAGAAGCGGGAGCCGGTGCAGCTCCAGCCTGAAGCCACAGTCGCGCCCGAAGCACCTCCCGCGCCGTCTACCCCTCCGCTGAAAGAGCTTCGGCGCTCGAGCACTGACCGAAAGATCTTCGGCGTCTGCGGCGGCCTGGCAAAATACTTCGGTGCAGATGCGAGCATCGTCCGATTGTTGTTTGTGGTGCTCACCCTCGCTTCTTTTGGTGTCGGGATCCTCCTCTACCTTGCGCTGGCGATCATCGTTCCTGAAGAACGCCCGAGCCCAACGACATGATTCCGGAGACGAACGTGCAGACAGAGAAACTCCAAACAAGGGCAAGGTTCCCCATCGTCGGGTTCTTGCTCATCCTGGTCGGTGCGGCACTCCTGCTTGAGAAGCTCGACGTCATGGAATTCGGATGGACACGGATTCTCTGGGGGGCTGTTTCTCTGCTGGGTGCGACAATCGTAATCCGCGCATTTATCTCAGATGGGCGAGGAAAGATATTCTGGGGAACGATTCTCTTTCTCTATGGCTTACTCTTCTTGCTGCGGAGCCTTCGGCTCGTCGAGGATGACTTCGAAGTCTTCATGCCGGCGAGTGTTACAATCCTTGGATTTGCATTCCTCATGCTCTTTGTCTTCGAGCCGAAAGATTGGCACCTCCTCATTCCGAGCTTTATACTCCTCGCCTTCGGGGGAGCTTTCATGCTGACGGAGGTGGGGCTTATACGAAGGTGGGAATTGTGGGAATCGGTCGGAACTTGGTGGCCGATCATCCTTATCCTGGTAGGTCTCTCCCTGCTCTTTCGAAGAAGAAGGGCGTAGCTTTTCCCGGTTTCTTCCTCCTTAGTGTGCATCGTACCAGTTCTTTCCAACCCCAACCTCGACTTCGATCGGCACGTCGAGCGGCAACGCTGATTTCATTTCTTTCATGACGAGCTTCTTTGCCCTGTGCTCCTCACTTTTTACTACCTCGAACACCAGCTCGTCATGCACCTGCAGCAACATTTTTGCTTGTAAACCCTCGTCCCTTAATCTGCTGTGAATTCTTATCATCGCTACTTTAATCATGTCCGCCGCAGTTCCCTGAATCGGCATATTGATCGCCTGGCGTTCGGCGTTCGCGCGCATCGTCTGGTTGCGGCTATTGATGTCTGGGAGATAACGCCTACGGCCGAGAAGGGTCGAGACATACCCGTCATGCTTGGCCTTCGCGATTGTGTCGAAGATGTATTGGTTCACCTTCCGAAAACGCTCGAAGTAGCGTGCG
>JBBIJH010000188.1:0-5175 GCA_037446075.1 Ignavibacteriales bacterium | reverse complement strand
TGGTGCATTGTGCTAACCTAGGAGGATTCGATCATGATTTACATTGTCAGCTACGCTGGACCGTTTGCGTACATCAAGCCATGGACAGCCGTCAGGGATATTGAGACGTTCAGTCAGCAGTTCCTGACCCCATCCATAATTGAGGGTCTTGAGAAAAAACTCTTCCCGGAACTGCTTTCAGAGATTGGTTTGCAAGGGCGTATTGTGAGACATCGCCTTACATATGCGGCTGTCTCACGCCAACAGGAACAGACGCAGCCAAGAGGAATTAAACAGAAGCCTGAGAAAATCACAAAGAAGACTGAAAGCGTCGAACTCTCTCGTCCCCGCTCTATTCTTACGAGGGGCGTTCTAGTCGATCCGATACTCTACCTTGCCTTTTCGAAGAAACGGGATGCAGAGAAGGCCGCGAATGAACACATCTGCCTCTGTCGGAATGAAGATGTTCTATTACCGAGTGCCGAAGTAACTGCCATTGAAGAAGCAGATTTCGACCAGCCCGACGCGGGTTATAATGGATTTGAGCTTCGATTCGGCCGGAAGGAGGATGCGTTCATCGTTGGGTACAATAGGTTTGACAAGAGCAAACCGATGTACGGCTGGCTCCACATCGTGGGCTCTAATCCATTGCGATCCGAAACCTTTCTATGATGAATCCGCTGGTAGAGATACTTGCTAAGAGTTCAAGGAACGGAGGGACTACTCTGATCGAGCATCTCCGTCACGTGGCATCAGTCGCGGAGAGAATTGCTTATGCTTTGGGTTTAGATGCAAAACTGGCTCGACTGGGTGCTTACCTGCACGACATAGGTAAGGCTCACCCGGACTTTCAGCGCAAGCTCTATAAGCGAGCGTTTGACGATCCGGGAATCCCTTTCAGGCATGAATACGCTTCGCTGCTCTTTCTTCCAATACTCTCGCGCGAACATTGGGGTCCCATCACCGATATGATTGTGGCGCATCACCGCTCAGTCAAGAAGGGCAAAAAGGAGCAAGGTTTTCTTGACATGGTAAACATGGAGGGTGCAGACGAAGTTTTCAACCGACATGCCTCTCCGTGGGCTGAATGGTCACCATACGCTCTCGAAATCTTGAAAGCTCTGGGAATAAGTACGCGTCAGATCAATCTCGATGAGGCAAAGGAAGCGTTTGAGTTCGTGCTTGAGCATTGCACAAAGAAGGGACCCGGGTGGTCTCAGTGGAAAGGTCTTCTCGTTGGTGCAGATCATTTTGCCTCCGCACTGATCGGAGAGACAGAACGTTACTCATCGGCACTATTCAAAATTCCAGACTTCACATTTTTCCATAACCGTTTGTCGGCCTTATATCCGCTCTCGCAGATTGATGCGTCAGATCCTCGGCCTCACACCCTCGTCTCAGCACCGACCGGTGCCGGCAAGACTGATTTCCTCATGCGTCGCTGCAAAGGGAGAGTATTTTACACTCTTCCTTTTCAGGCATCAATCAATGCAATGTTCAAACGCTTTACTGATGGTAGATCATTTCCGCATGATACGGATATTCGGCTGCTTCACGCATCCTCACGACTCATTGGTGATACTAAGAACGAGTACGAAGAACGGGCACTTCAGCCGCTGGTAGGATCAGCAGTGAAGGTGCTTACGCCGCATCAACTTGCGGCATTAATTTGTGGGACCAGAGGATTTGAGACGATCGCAATTGACATGGCAGGAACGGATGTGATTCTGGATGAAATTCATTCGTACTCAAGAGTCGCTCAGTCAATGGTGCTTGAGATCATCAAAGTGCTGTTGAAACTCGGATGCCGTGTGCATGTTGGGACAGCCACAATGCCGACAGCTCTGCATAAAGAAACCCTCAAGCTACTTGGGGGAGAGAGCGAAGTATTTCAGCTTCGTTTGACCGCGCAGCAACTGGAGAGCTTTGATCGACATATCATCCATAGACACCCAGATGAGCAATCAGCTTTTGAGATTCTGAACCAAGCACTGAAACGCGGAGACAAGATCCTCGTTGTGTCGAATCGTGTAGACGTAGCGCAGCGGAGATTTACAGAACTTAGGAACCAGCATTCTGATATTCCTATGATGTTGCTTCACAGCAGATTTCGGCGTGGCGACCGTGCTGGTCTGGAGGAGAGACTGACGAGTGAATTTGAACGACATCCAGGTCCATGCATCGTTGTTGCGACGCAGGTGGTGGAAGTCAGTCTAGATATCAGCTTCGACGTCATGATCACAGATTGCGCGCCGATCGATTCACTTATCCAGCGATTCGGGCGGATCAATCGGCGTCGGACACCTGAAACTCTCGTTGAACGAACTCTGAAACCAATCCACGTAATTGCTCCGCCACAAGATGGACGCGACTGTTTGCCTTACCAAAAAGAAATACTCAAAATAAGCTTTGAACAGCTGCCAGACGGGGACATTCTTCACGAGAGAGACGTCCAGAGCATGATCGATGCTGTATATCCGATGGTTGACCTCGAACCCATTGATACACACCTCGTCTGGCAAGACGGAGAGTTTCTTTTGACCGAACTGTGTCATTATCCGTCTTCAGTTCTCATGGAAACCCTCAATATCGAGTCCGCTTCGTGCATTTGCTTTTCTGATAGGGAAGAATACGAAGCCGGAAAATATGAAGACAGGGTAAGACTTGAGATCCCTATTCCCCAACGTGCGGCACGATACAAGAAGTTTACCCACTTCGGACATTCGGAGTACGGGACCGAACCGCTAATCGTTCCAGATGAAAGTTACGATCCTCCCCCGCCGAAGGGGGGCGGTTTGGGTCTGCGACTTGCTGAAATTGAAACGTTCATTTGACCAATCAGGAGACTCCTCATGTACACCTCACATATCGGGAAGAAATTTGTCAATCATGTACTTCAGTCAAAACGGAAACTCACAGTCAAAGAGTATTTTGAAGAGCGATTTTTCAAGCTATTTTTCGACGACCCAAAATACTTGCTGAGTCCTGCAAACACCCCGTTGTTTCAGCTTATTGCCCGCAAGGAGACAAAGGATCCTATAGCACGAAAAAAGGGGCTCGAAGAGATTCATTCAAAGATCAAGGTCTATAGTCAAGCTAACTCTGCTCTCCCAGACATGAGCTTTGCTATTGGTTATCCATCTGCAGACATCGTTGGAACGACATCCGGTCAACTATCAAACATGATTCTTCCCCTGGACGAAGAGGATATGTATGCTTCATGGATTGGCTCAGCCTTCGGTATAGGAATTGAAGGTGGGCTCAATGTGTTGTTTGACAACGAAGAGCTTATGGAGATCATTGAAGAAGGCTGGGAGCTCTACAGGAAATACGTCAACCAGAGTGAAGGTATCGACAACAAGATAGAAACATGGAACGGCATCTGGATATGTCACCGTTTAGGTGATGACTTCGACCCCAGGAGACCAACCAAGGACTTTCATCCGGTGAGTGCACGGAAAAAAGGCGAGGCAATTCTTGATAGGCTCCCCTGGACGAGAACAATGTTTGCCCTAGCAAAAGGATTCTCGAAATCTCCTCTGACTGGCTACGTTTACAGTTTCGGACAGATGAACAAGACGGTGGGATTCGTTCGGTTCAACCTTCCCGAAGTGAATCGCCTAACTGATATCTACAGACAACTTTTCGGGAAAGTCCCTGAGCTCCGAAATCAGAAACTTGATGAAATATACCAAGCAGAGCGTGGATTTCCCTTCGCATGCCAGCAAGGTGTTATTGGCCTTCGAAGCATCGAACCCAAAGGACTTCGTAAATACATGCCCGGCCGTCCCGACAAGAGTGAGCTGCCTAAAGAGAGACAGGGTGTTGAATTTCAAATTAACAATTCCATTTACATTTCGTGGATAATCGCCATGCTCAACAACAAAGACTTACTTGCCTTAGCGGAGAAAGCTTCCGCAATGCTCCACACCTATGCCGCATCAGAAAAACGTGCCAAGGCAACGCGAGGAAACGTTGTAGAGAAGTTGTTAAACTCCAAGAATCGCAGAGAGCTTGTTGATTCCCTGGCTCTGGTTGTGGAAGATGACCCATCAACCGCCGATGTATGCAACGCCATTGTGAGCGAAGTGATGCTCAACGTACCCGATGATAACGTGCCGTTGTTTGTAACGCTGATGCGTTTCAAATATGCACTGCCACAACACTGAATTGAACTACTCATTACAATAACCATTAACCCAACATAGGAGGGATTTATGAACTCCCCATATTTGTATCTACGTGGACTTCGTCAAGCCGAACACACGGTGTTCTGTGTTCAGGAGGGACAGAAAAACTACTACCATCCCCAATTCAACACGCGAGTACCGTTCTCGAGCGGTCAGCAAGTAAAGCGCTCGATCCTTGAGATGGTTACGTCTCGTCTGAATACAACCGTGGCCCCAATCACGTTCAACTACGAGATCGGCAAGAAAGGAGAGCTGGGTATGGGTGAGCCTTGGTCACCCTGCGATCCGTCGTATCCCGACCAGCTTCTTGGCGGCTGGATGAAAGCCGCAACAGGAGAAGTCACAGTAAAGAGGAGAAGCCCATTGTCGATTTCAGCCATGAGGCCTCTTCATCCACTTCTCGGGGTAGTTTCTAGGGAAAACCTCACGTTTGATCGGAGCGACAACCCCGATCACCATCCAGTAAGAGTCCGCGATGCAAATGGGAACCTTTTATCCGATAAGGAAATTGCCGAATTCCTGACCTCAAACATACGAACCTTACCCCGTCGAACGTGGGTGGCGGATCAGACTCGGTCGTCGGGTATCTTCGTCTACGATGTAGCCGTCGACATGCGTACACTTTTCTCTGTGTCTCTGAATCAACATGAGCCAGAACTACATCCTGACATCATCGAAAAACTAAAGAACGAAAAGTGGATTGAATCCAAGAACGTCTTCGGCAAATGCCTGGTATGTCCCAAGGACCGCCGTGAAAAGATCATAGAAGCGCTTGCACACGGCCTCATCAACTGGCGCATTACCAGCAATCAATCACGCACTTTCAGTCTCATGGAAACTCTCGCCATCGCCATCAGCGACAATGCGAACAAAGTTGCGGCAGCTATCCGCGCGAAGCTTTCTGACGAGACTGCCCAGCAGCGTGCGGTCCCGGTCATCGACGACACCGTCGGCGCCGACTTGTTCATTACACTTCCGTGTGAAGGCTATGTTCCCGGCGTTTCCG
>JBBIJH010000187.1:0-5271 GCA_037446075.1 Ignavibacteriales bacterium | reverse complement strand
AGACATTCCGAAAGCGATCGACTGCGTCAGCAAGAACAAGACGCTAGATGGTTTTCCCCTTGCCGAAAAGATCTCGCACTCGGAATTGTTCGAACTCGAATGCGATGTCCTTATCCCTGCTGCCAGAGAAAACCAGATTACAGCAAGGAATGCAGGCAAGATCAAAGCAAAGGTCATCACCGAGGGGGCGAATGGCCCGACTACCGCGAAGGCGGATCCGATTCTGCAGTCAAAGGGAACGATGGTGATTCCGGATATCCTTGCCAATGCCGGTGGTGTGACCGTCTCCTATTTCGAGTGGGTGCAGGATCGCATTGGGTATTTCTGGTCTCTCGATCGAGTCAATCGGCGGCTCGATCGTATGATGCGGACCGCCTTCGACACCGTCTATGAAGCGTCTGAACGATACCATGTTTCACTGCGACTCGCTGCTTACATTATCGCAATAGATAAGGTCGCACAGACATTGTTGATCAGGGGAATCTACGGTTGAGGGTTCCCCGAACTCATCCCACGATTTCACTCGACTCTCTATGGGGAACCTGATCTCTCTTGGTCGCCGGAGCGATTCAACTCTCGTCGAGTTGATTTTTTTGTTTTTGACGGTACAGACACTTACGGTGGGGAAAGCTGTCGCCCAAGACGACCCGCTGCCGAGAAAGAATCTCGAAATCATCCAGGCGCAGATAGGCGCTCTGGCGTCGGAGGTCGTAGAGAGGTCGAAATTAGGGAAAGACCGGCACGTTTATGTTCGAATTCTGACCAGCGAGAACTCATGGGTAGTTCAGAACAGCGTACTGGAAGCCCTGAAGCGACTGAGTTACGATCTATTTGTCGCCTCATTTGATCAAAAGATCCCTGGCGCGACCGTCGAGGTGAGCCTTGTGGAGGCAACGGTGATTTATGGTCCAGCGTTTCGGGAAAGTTTATTCGGCAGGCAACGCAGCCAGCGTACGATTAAGACCACGCTCTCAGCCAGTGTGCGCTCGCCTGCGGAGGAAGTTCTATTTGCGGGAAATCTTTCGAGGGTTTATAGCGATACCGTGTACACGGGCAATCTCGACGAGCTCGAATCCCCGGGGATTCAGTACACACATGGGGAGCCGCCCCGAGAAGGCTTCTTCGATAATATCCTTGAGCCAGCAATTCTCCTTGGCGCGACCGCTGTCGCGATCTACCTGTTTTTCACTGTCCGCAGCTGACCCATGCACGTTTTCCTTCTGAGGAGAGGAATCCTTCTGGGAGTATTCTGGCTTGGTCTACTGCTCATCTCCGGATGCGGCTCCAGCAAAGACTTGGCGAGCCTCAATGCGGAGGAACGTTTCCGGTTGGCGATGAGCGAGTTTGAGAAGGAGAAGTATTTAGACGCCATCGAAAGCTTTCGATTTATCACTTTGCAGTTCCCCGGCAGCAGTGTGGCGGACAGCGCTCAGTTCTACCTTGCAGAATCCTATTTTCGCAGACACGAATACCTTCTGGCTGCGGCAGAGTACGAGACTCTGATTCGGACAATGTCGACAAGCCCCTTTGTCCCGACTTCTCGGTATCATAGCGGCGTGTGTTACTCCGAGCTATCTCCAATGTCACAGCTTGACCAAAAATTCACGTATCTGGCCTTGGTTGCGTTGCAGACGTTCATCGAGTACCATCCAACGAACCCGTTTGTTCCGGGGGCTGAAGCGAAAATCCGGGAGCTGAACACGAAGCTGGCGAAAAAGGAGTATGATTCCGGTGTGATCTATATGAAGATGGAAAAATATACCGCGGCTGCCCGACAGTTTGACTTTGTGCTCGAGAAGTACCACGACACGGATTACGCTCCCCAGGCTCTCATCGGAAAAATCCAGGCTCTGATGGCTCGTCGAAAATGTTCAGAAGCGAAGGTTGAAGTGGATAAGTTTTTCGACAGATACCCGGGGAATCCCCAAATAGAACAGGCACGCAGCCTGAAGAAAGACGTCGAGGATTGTCTTCAGGCTACACCAAAGCCAAAGGCAGAAGGAAGGTTGCCCCCCTTGCATCCAACTTCAAAGTCGGAGACAAAGGATTGAAATCAAGAAGGAAAAAAGAAGCGAGTCGAACGAGAGCTACTCTGGCGAATCAAGAAAGGCCCCGCTACGTCAAAGATTCACATGTGGAGATGACGGAGATTGTGATGCCGAACGACGCAAACGTGCTCGGAACTCTTCACGGTGGAAAGCTTATGCTCTGGATCGATGTCGCCGCCTCGATAGCCTCCTCGCGTCATTGCAATCGCGTATGCGTTACCGCATCAGTCGATGAATTGAACTTCCTCCATCCGATCAAGGTGGGAGAGGTGGTAATCCTTCGCGCCGCCGTCAATCGAGTGTTCCAGACCTCACTTGAAGTGGGCGTGAAGGTGTTCTCCGAGAACCTTCTTACAGGTGAAGTGAAGCATGCCAACACGGCGTATCTCACGTTTGTGGCTATCGATGAAAAGGGTCGGCCAGTCCCTTGCCCGCCCATCATCCCCGAAACAGAGGAAGAGATCCGTCGCTACGAAGAGGCCGCTCAAAGGCGGCGGCTGAGACTTCAACACAGGGGACGGATGTAAAAGAAACTCCGCCACGAAAAGTCTTGAACAAGGGATTGCAATTTCTAGGTCGGGTTACCTGCTGTCTCACGATTTGCCCGCTTGTCGGCGTCTTCTCCGGCGCCATAATGACCTTCGACACACCTGCTTACTCTCAGGAGAGGAGCTATCGGGCACTGAGCTCGGCTCACTTGGCAGACTCCTTGTACTCCCACATCCGAAGTCTTTGGTCGAGTCGGTCGAACAACGTCGGAGGCGTGCCGGAGAAATGCGGCTTCCCACTCCAGTTTGAAATCCGCCGGTATTGGCAGCTCTTCACTGAGCAACAGCGGGCAGGCCTTCAGTCGATTCTTGCCCGGCCCCAGCTGCAGGTGAGCGCCGTGAGTCCGAGCGGGCGGTTTCGAGTACACTTCGATACAAGCGGAGCAAATGTGCCCGCTCTATTGGACGACAATGGAGTTCGCATTCCTGGAAGTGCCCGGGCATACGCTGACTCTGTTGCCGCGATATTCGACTTTGTCCGGCGGTTCGAAGTGGAAACGCTCGGATATCCGCCGCCACCAGGGGATCGGGGAGCTGGGGGCGGGGACGAATTCGATGTCTACATTCTTGAGCTTGGTCGTAGCTTCTATGGGCAAACGATCTTCGAGGATGTTGTCATTCCCCGCAATCCCAATTCCGTGTATGCTTCATTCATCGAGATCGACAATGATTATGGGGGCTTTTTCTCTCGAGGTCTTTGGGGACTGAAAGTGACTGCCGCCCACGAGTTCCACCATGCTATCCAGGTCGGCAATTATGGGTTCTGGGAGGAAGATAGCTATTACTATGAGCTTACCTCCACCTGGATGGAGGACGTCGTTTTCGACGAGGTGAATGACTACTACCAGTATCTCACTTCGTATTTCAACAATCTGGCGACGCCTTTCAACTCTTCGAACGGCTCTGTTGAATACGGACGTGCGGTCTGGGGGAAGTTCATTGAGAAGCGATTCGGAAGAGATCTCATGAGGCGAAGTTGGGAATACATCAACAGAATGCGGAGTCTCCCTGCGATCGATGGGGCGTTGCAAGAACGAGGGACGAATTTCGCCCGTGAGTACGCGGAGTTTTCGCTCTGGCATTTTTACACCGGACCCAAGGCGGACACCGCCAAATACTTTTCCGAGGGGAAGTTCTATCCCTCAGTCCGTATTGCCGACAATGTAAGCTTTATTCCTCCCACAGCCTTCATTTCAAGTACTGCGAGAAGCCTTTCCATGCTCTTTCACCAACTAGTTGTTGCCAGGACTACAGGAGCGACGGATACTATTACAATTGCTCTTTCGAACCTGAACATGGTCGCTGCACAGAGAAGAGATGCCCAGGCATACAGCTTCTCCTACCGCATTACGACGGAGGCGACCGATGCCACTTATGCGTTGCTGAAGAACGGCCTGAAGTACAAGCTGATCGTCAATGACCCACAGAATTGGAAGTCGATAGCTTTCTTCAACACGAATGTGAATATCGAAGGGGATACGTCTCCGTATCCGAATCCCTTCATCTCCGGCAGTTCTGGCGGAGTTGCTTTTCCACTCGATGGAGATGATCAGGTGATAGCCACGCTGAATATTTACACCACAAGTTTGGAGCTGGTGTGTTCCAAGGTGGCAGAGTCGAGGAGTCAATTTGGGAAGCAGGTAATCCTGTGGGATGGAAGGGACTCCCGGGGCAATTTCGTTTCCAGTGGCATTTATCTTTATCGTATCTTTCTCCCCAGCAGAGAAGTCAAAGGCAAGCTGGCGGTGGTCAAGAAATGATGGAAAGCATCCAGCTTGACGTGATTGATGTA
This sequence comes from Ignavibacteriales bacterium, assembly GCA_037446075.1. GTDB lineage: Bacteria > Bacteroidota > Ignavibacteria > UBA10030 > JAHEZR01 > JBBIJH01. The sequence goes on along the minus strand of JBBIJH010000187.1, from coordinate 883 downwards.
AGGAAAGAGTTCAACCGCCGTGTGGTTTTCGATCACATCACCTTCACGCTGTCGGCGCGCGAATCTCTCTCGGTCACTGGCAAGAATGGGAGTGGGAAATCCACCCTGGTGAAAATCACTGCTGGTCTGTTGAGTGCAACCGCAGGACGAGTGCGCCTGGTGCTCGACGGGATCGAAGTAAGGTCAGAGGATCATCGAAAGTATCTTGGCTTTGTCGCACCTTACCTTCAACTTTATGACGAGTTCACGGGCTACGAAAATCTCGAGTTTGCAGCCAGGATTCGGGGAGCGAATGCAACCACAGGGACAATCGAGCAACTGCTTTCACGCGTCGGGCTACTTCGGTGGAAGAATGACCAACTTGGCACCTACTCCTCCGGGATGAAACAGCGCTTGAAGTACGCTTTTGCATTGCTTCATCGTCCGCGAGTTCTCATTCTTGACGAGCCGATGACGAACCTCGATCAGGAGGGTATTGACTTTGTTCGAGAAGTAATTGAAGAGCAGAAAAAACGTGGAATCTTGATCGTTGCTACGAACGACGCTGCGGAAGCTCAAAATTGTGAGCAGAATCTAGATTTGAACACGATGAGGCTAAGTTCTGCTGTGATTCCACTTGCTTCTTCTTCCAAATTTTGATAATTTCACATGGGTGGCGAAGCGATATCCTCCTTGCGTTCAACCCTGGCGATCCTGAAGAAGGACTTTTCCTCTGAGCTTAGGACCCGCTACGCGGTAAACGCTCTTGTCATGTTTGTCGTGACGACGCTCTCGATCATCCTGTTTTCCCTCGGTGCGGAGAGCGTTTCGCTGGATGTTCTCGCCGGCCTTCTTTGGATCATGATATTTTTTGCAGCGATGTCCGGGCTTTCAAGGACTTTCG
>JBBIJH010000186.1:0-5292 GCA_037446075.1 Ignavibacteriales bacterium | reverse complement strand
CACCGCCCGCTACACCTATGGGACCTGGCGATTCCAGAAGGGGTGGAAGCCGCTGCATATTGTCGATGCAGAAGGATGCTACTTTACCGACTCTAGTGGGAAGAAATACCTCGACTTTTCCTCTCAGCTAATGTGCGTCACTCTCGGGCACAAGAACCCGGCGGTCATCCGAGCGATCGAAGAACAAGCCCGAAAGCTTCCTTATATCGGCCCAGGTTATGCCACGGATGTTCGGGCAGAGCTGAGCAAGTTATTGCTGGAAGTGCTGCCGAAGGGGTTGGAGAAATTCTTCTTGGCTACCTCCGGCACCGAAGCAAATGAGGCAGCATTCAAGATCGCTCGCATGGTGACGGGAAAGACGAAGATTATTGCCCGATACCGTTCCTATCACGGCTCGACCATGGGCTCCATCGCCGCGACGGGAGATCCTCGCCGTTGGGCAATGGAACCCGCCGGAAAAATTCCCGGAGTAATCTTTGCTCCCGAGGTGAACTGCTATGATTGTCCGTTGAACCACCACTATCCAGAATGTGAAATCGCCTGCGTTGAGTATATCGAACATATGATTGAGAATGAGAGCGACGTGGCCGCAGTCATCGTCGAGCCTGTGGTGGGAACGAACGGAGTACTTATTCCTCCCAAAGAATACATGCCTCGCCTTCGAGAGATCTGCAGCCAACATGATGTTCTTCTAATCGCGGATGAAGTCATGAGCGGATGGGGACGAACGGGAACATGGTTCGCCGTTGATCACTGGGACGTCAAACCGGACATCCTCGTGACAGCCGGACTTTGTGCCACGACCTCGAAGGTGGCCTCATACTTCGATGACCATTTCTTTTCTCATGGCCACACCTATGAGGCACATCCGCTAACGCTGGCTCCTGCGATCGCTGCGATCAACGAGTATAAGAGGCTGAATTTGATTGAACGTGCGCGTAGGCTGGGTGAGTACCTGGGAATGAAATTGAATGAGCTCAAATCGAGGCATGCTTCGATTGGAGATGTGAGGGGACTGGGAATGTTCTGGGCTGTGGAGTTGGTCAAGAATCGGCAAACTAAGACATACTTCAACACCATGGCCGATAAGGTGAATGGGGTTCAGACGATGGTGGACAAAATCGCTGCCCGGATGATGAGGGATGGTGTATTCGTTCAGGCGTGGATCAGTCACTTCGTGATTGCACCGCCCCTAATCATATCAAAGGAAGAAATTGATCTGGGCGTGAAGGCGCTGGATGAAGCTTTGGCCGTAGCGGATGATGAGGTAGAAGGATGATGATTGTAACTACTTCGCGTAGAACATAAACCACAGAATACGGCGGCTCAACGTTTCAAAATTCTATTGTGAAATCTATGGTTACTCTTCATCCTCAGTATTCTTGATCATGTCGATTTACATCGAGCACACGCTGGGCACATTCTGATGATCAACGTTGCCTCTAAATTGACACAGGAACAATACGAGGCAAACTTTGCCGAGATCCACCCTCCTTTCACTCCGAACTCAGCGGTGGCTGAAGCAAATCGATGTTTGTACTGCTTCGACTCACCATGCATGAGGGCCTGTCCTACTCACATCGACATCTCGACCTTCATTAAGAAGATTGCAACGGGAAACATCAAGGGAGCCGCGAAGACGATTCTGCAATCGAACTGGGTGGCGTTAACGTGCGCTAAAGCCTGTCCGGTCGAGGTCCTTTGTGAGGGCGCCTGCGTGTACAACGAGCGGGGTGAGTCGCCCATCCAGATCGGCCGACTTCAGCGCTACGCCATCGATTGGTATTTCCAGCATGGTATGCCGCGGCTTTTCAACCCTGCGCCCAAGAATGGAAAATCCGTGGCGGTGATTGGAGGAGGCCCTGCTGGCTTGGCCTGTGCTGCTGAGTTGGCCCTGCTCGGATACGACGTTACCATCTACGACGCAAAGGAGAAACCGGGTGGGTTAGACACTTGGGGGATCGCTCCTTACAAAATGACGCAGCAGGACAGCCTGAATGAAGTCAGACTCGTCGAAAGTCTTGGAGTGAAGATACGGTCGAGCATGCGGGTAGGCAAAGATCTCTCCATCAATGATCTTGTCAAACAGCACGACGCGATTTTCATCGGAGTCGGCCTTGGAACCCCGACGAAACTTAACATCCCCGGAGAGGACCTGGAGGGCGTTGTCGATGCTCTGGAGTTCATCGAGAGAATCACCACTCGCAACTGGACTTCGGTGGACGTCGGCCGACGTGTTGCGGTCATCGGAGCGGGGAACACCGCCATCGACGCAGCGACGGAGGCAAGACGGCTTGGGGCCGAAGAAGTGATGATCGTCTATCGTAGAAGCCGGGCGGAGATGCCCGCGTACAATTATGAGTATGAGCTGGCGAAAAGGGATGGAGTAATCTTTCACTTTTTGACAGCGCCAAAGCGAATCCTCGGTTCAAGCTACGTCGAGGCTCTTGAGTGCATCAAGATGAAGCTTGGCAATCCCGATGAAAAGGGCAGACCCAAGCCTGAACCGATCCCGAATTCTGAATTCCAAATCCCCGTCGATATGGTCGTTAAATCACTTGGACACAGAATTGATGAAACGCTTCTGGCCCAAATCCCGAACCTCAGAACTCAGAACGGGTGCATCGTGGTAGATCCCCAAACTTACCAAACGACGAACCCCAAGTTTTTCGCAGGTGGCGATTGTATCAATGGTGGCAAGGAAGTTGTAAACGCTGCGTATGATGGAAAGTGGGCGGCACATGGCATTAATCATTTCATTCTCGGGAGGTAAGAGGATATCTCATGGTTGATCTATCTGTCAATTGTGGAGGGATAGAATCCCCCAACCCATTCTGGCTTGCATCCGCTCCGCCAACGAATTCCTCCTATCAAGTCTGTAAGGCCTTCGAACGCGGCTGGGGTGGAGCCGTGTGGAAAACGATCGGCGAGCCGATCATGAATGTAGTCAACCGATACGGCGCAATCGATTACAACGGTCAAAAGATGCTTGGTATTAATAACCTCGAACTCATCAGCGATCGGCCGCTTGAGGTGAATCTGAAAGAAATTGCGGAGACGAAAAAGCTCTGGCCAGATCGCGCTGTTGTCGTGTCTCTTATGGTCGAGTCGAAGCGCGAGGCATGGCACGATATCGTCAAGCGAACGATCGATACAGGTTGCGACGGCATCGAACTTAACTATGGTTGCCCGCATGGCATGAGCGAGCGTGGAATGGGTTCTGCTGTCGGGCAGGTACCCGAGTATTGCGCGATGATCACTGAATGGGCCACCGAGGTTTCCACGATTCCGGTGGTTGTAAAACTTACCCCGAACGTAGCCGACATTCGCTACCCCGGTCGAGCTGCGAAGAAGGGAGGAGCCAGCGCCATTTCTTTGATCAACACTCTAAATACGATTATGGGCGTCGATCTGGACACGTTCGAGTTGAACCCGTCTGTAGACAGCAAGGGTGGACATGGCGGGTACGCCGGGCCCGCCGTCAAGCCAATTGCGCTACATATGGTCTCCCAGATTGGGATTGATCCCGAGATCCAGTTGCCGATCTCAGCAATGGGCGGAATCTCGACCTGGCGCGATGCGCTGGAATTTATCCTTCTCGGCGCTACGAGTGTTCAAGTCTGTACTGCCGTAATGCACTATGGCTTCCGGATCATCGATGATATGGTTGAAGGGCTCACGAACTGGATGGAGGAGAAAGGATTCCGAAGCCTTGATGAGGTTCGGGGGAAGGCGCTCAAGTGCATCACAGACTTTGGCGAACTTAACTTGCTCTATAAGACCGTCGCCCGAATTGACGAGTCAAAATGTATCCAGTGCAATCTCTGTTACATCGCCTGCGAGGATGGTGCGCATCAGTGTATTGATATCATCCCAAAGCAAAAATCCTATAATGGGACTACGCTGATTATCAATCAACCAAAAATCCGTGAGGAAGATTGCGTGGGTTGCCGCCTCTGTTTCCTCGTGTGTCCCGTTGATGGTTGCATCTCAATGGTTCGCGTCGATGATGGGAGGGAAGCGATCTCCTGGAATGAATTAATGAAGCAACTACCGCAGCCACTGACGTGGGAGGCGTTGCGCCAGTTCCAGCACAGACACGGAATCGAAATCCACTGAAAACGGCTCGAGATTTAGGGTTGGAGTAGTGAGTAAAGATACGACGCCCAAACCCGAACCATAAAACCTCAAACCCCTAACCCCAAACTGAGTCTTCCTATGTCTGTCCTCATCAAGAACGGCCGGGTCATCACCGCCGATCAAGACTACATCGCCGATGTCTTTATCGAGCGCGACAAGGTCACGACGATCGGCTTGAGTCTGCCCATCGAGGCAGATCGAACTATCGATGCGACAGGGAAGTATGTAACCCCCGGTGGCATCGATGTCCACACTCATATGGATCTACCGTTTGGTGGCACATCATCGTCGGACGATTTTGAGACGGGCACAATCGCTGCCGCTCATGGCGGAACGACGTGCATCGTTGACTTCGCCGTTCAATCCAAAGGAACGACGATGCGTCATGCCCTGGACACATGGCTGAGGAAATCTGAAGGGAAAGCCTGCATCGACTACGGGCTGCACATGATACTTACCGAGCTTCCGGATGACTGGCTTCCCGAGATGGATGCGATGGTGAAGCATGAGGGGGTGACAAGCTTTAAACTTTTCACAGCATACCCCGGCGTGTTCATGGTCGATGACGCGACGATCTTCAAAGCGATGAAACGCACTTCAGAGAATGGCGGACTGATTTGTATGCACGCGGAAAATGGGGGTGTAATTGATTTGATTGTGAAGCGAATGCTTGCAGAGGGGAAAACCACGCCAAATGTCCATGCGCTGTCCCGGCCCGCCACTGCCGAGCAAGAGGCGACGCATCGAGTGATCGCGCTTAGCGAAATGGCGGGCGTCCCGGTGTACATCGTGCACGTCTCCTCATATCTTGCAATGGAACAGATTCGGGAGGCGCGAGATCGTGGCTTGCCAGCTTACGGAGAGACTTGCCCCCAGTATCTCTTCCTTGCCTACGAAGATTACGCCAACGGAAGTTTCGATGGCGCAAAGTACGTGTGTTCTCCACCCATCCGTGAACGCAGCAACCAGGAACATTTGTGGAAGGCACTCGAAGTGAATGACTTGCAGGCAGTCTCGACGGACCATTGTCCTTTTTGCATGAAGGAAGGCTATAGAGGTCTTCCGAAGCAGAAGGAGTTGGGCAAGGATGATTTCAGCAAGATCCCGAACGGCGGGCCGGGTCTCGAGAACCGGCTGCACATGATCCACGAG
>JBBIJH010000185.1:894-5299 GCA_037446075.1 Ignavibacteriales bacterium | reverse complement strand
GCACATGCGGCAGTTGCCCGATATCGAGAGCCGAGGATGCCAGCAGAAGTGTGGGATGACAATCCCGTTGTCCATCGCCGCCTGGATGATGGTCTGCTTTGGATCTACGTCGTATTCTTTTCCGTCGATTGTGATCTTTACCATTGCAGGTCAACCCATTTTGTCAGTGAACAGAACCGAAAAAAACAAATTCCGACCAAGAAGAGCCATGCTCTATGAAGGAAGGTTTTTCAACCACGAATCAACGCTAGCGAGCCTCGTTTACTTAAATTCTGCCGCCAATCAAAAAAGGGTTCATGTCGATTCGCGATTGCTTCTTTTTCGCCTGCCTAGCGTTGGACAGGGTCTTGGCTGAGCGGCAGTAGTACCTAGGATCCGGAATTTCATCCTCAGTTGATCAACTTCTCCACCGGTGTGTATTCAAACCCGAACGCTTCGGCAACTCCGGGATGAGTGATCCTTCCGGCGAGGATATTCAAGCCCGATCGGATTTCGGGATTCGTCGCGGCTGCCTGCTCCCACCCTTTGTTAGCGATCTCAAGTGCGTAAGGCAGGGTAGCATTTGTCAGTGCAATCGTCGAGGTGAAAGGGACTGCCCCCGGCATGTTCGCAACACAGTAATGGACGATTCCATCAACGATGTAGGTCGGGTTCTCATGCGTCGTCGGGTGGCAAGTCTCTACACAGCCGCCTTGATCCACCGAAACATCAATGATGACGGCGCCCGGCTTCATTTCTTTCAGATGCTCACGCCTGACCAGGTGAGGGGCCTTCGCTCCCGGGATGAGAACTGCGCCGATCACGATATCCGCTTTCATAATGGCCTTCCGTATGTTGTAAGGGTTTGAGACCATCGTGACGACGTTTCGGGGCATGACATCATCGAGGTACCTCAGGCGGTATAAGTTCGTATCGAGGATCGTGACGCGCGCCCCGAGTCCAGCGGCGATCTTCGCGGCGTTCGTCCCGACAACTCCCCCCCCGATGATTGCAACGTCGGCCGGTTCCGTCCCGGGTACTCCGCCGAGAAGTATTCCCCTCCCGCCCATTGTCTTTTCCAGATATTTCGCGCCCTCTTGGGGGGCCATCCGCCCGGCAACCTCGCTCATTGGGATCAAGAGTGGAAGTGAACCATCTGAGCGCTGGACGGTTTCATAGGCGATCGCCACGCATTGGGATTTCATGATCGCTTCTGTCAATTCTCGGCTCGCAGCGAAATGAAAATAGGTGAAGATGATCTGGTTCGGTCGTACAAGCCCATACTCCGACGGGATTGGTTCTTTCACCTTCAGGATCATCTCCGCCTGAGCATAAATCTCTTTGGCGCTTGCCACTATTTCTGCACTCGCTTTTCGATAAGTTTCGTCGTCGAAACCACTCCCTGCCCCTGCCATCGTCTCGACGAGAACGGTGTGCCCATGCTGTCTCAGAGTTTGCACTCCGACGGGCAGCAATGCGACACGATCCTCGTTTGCTTTGACCTCTTTTGGAACTCCGATGATCATTGTACGTTTCCCGATGAGTGAGGATACAGATTATTTCCTGCATTCGCCTGCGGCGAGCGGAGAGAAACGAATCTCTTGAGGAAGAATATAGCAGATTTACCACCGATATTCAATATCATTGTGGAGGAGAGATTCAATCTATGATTTCAAATTCTCTTCTGTGATAGCAGGATATGAGGATCGAAGATCGGGGAGGATTACTCAAGAGAAGGGCGAGAAGAGTCTGGATGTTTCAAGTTCAGATTCTCGGAATCTTAAAGATAGGAGTTGGGGTTATCCATGAACCTGACCGACTTCCTTCATTGCCTTCCGCGTCATTGCATGGATTCTCGAAACCACAAGGTCGATCGCCACGTCGTTTTCACCCCCACGCGGGATAATGATATCCGCCCAGTGTTTACTCGGCTCCACGAACTGAAGATGCATCGGCTTTACCGTGGTGATATACTGGTTCATCACGGAATCAATCGAGCGGCCTCGTTCGACGATATCTCGCTTCAGCCGGCGCAGGAGCCTCTCGTCAGCATCCGTATCAACATAAATCTTGATTTCCAATAGATCTCTCAACTCCTTCTCTACAAAAATCAAAATTCCCTCTACGAAAATGATCGGCTTGGGCTGAACGATTCGTTGCTCCTTCAATCTCCTGTGCGTGGTAAAATCATAGATCGGTTGCCGGATCGGCTCACCTGCCCTGAGGCGCTTCAAGTGCTCGACGAGCAGCGAGGTCTCGAGAGAATCTGGGTGATCGAAGTTGATTTCGGATGCAGGCCGACCGCCATACCACGAAATGTCGCGATAGTAGGCATCGTGCTGAATCACTACCACCTGATCGGCGTCAAGCCTCTCGACAATCTTATTTGTGACGGTCGTTTTGCCAGATCCACTTCCGCCAGCGATCCCGATCGTAAGCGGCTGCATAAGGAAGATCGAGTATAGTGAGGACAAGAACGCATCAGGAATATACCTTAATGATTCAGGAGATGCAAGACCGAAATCCTGTGACAATCACTTGCTTCCCTGACAAGTTTTTACTAAGATTTTCTCGCCACGGAGTTCCCAAGTTTACAGTCGAAGACCAGTGCTAATCTCCTTTGCCCTCTTCCTAACGCTTCTATACCTTCTGCTACTTTTCTTCTTTCTTCTGGGCCTTGTTGGAATGAAGGAGAACTTCCAGGATACTTATCAGCCTACGGTTTCCGTCATCGTCGCGGCGAGGAATGAAGAAGGAAAGATCCGTCGAAGTCTGAACTCTCTCGCCCAGCTAGACTACCCGACGTCGAAGCTCGAAATCATCCTGGTGGATGACCAATCGAATGACCTCACCGGCGGGATCATGATGGATTATGCCGAGCGTTTTTCCAACTTCAAAGTAATCCAAGTGAAAGAAGAAACCGCCGGCTTGCGGGGGAAGGCAAATGCGATCAATTTGGGAATAGAATACGCACGAGGCGAACTCATCTTTCTCACCGATGCCGACTGCGTCGTCCCTCGCTCATGGATCAGAGCAATGGCCAACCAGTATAAAGAAGACGTTGGACTTGTGGCCGGCTACACGCTACTCGACAGTGAAGGTTGGTTCGGCGGCATACAGTCGCTCGACTGGGCACTGTTGCACACAATTGCAGCCGGAGGCGTTGGACTGAGGAAACCGCTCAGCTGCTTCGGCAACAACCTTACTTTCCGGAGACAAGCCTATGAGCAAGTCGGCGGATTTAGGGGAGTGCCTTTCAGCGTTACAGAGGACCTTGTTCTCTTCACAGCGATCACAAGGCGAACGAAATGGAACTACACTTACTCGATCACAACGAAAACTCTGGTTTGGAGTTTACCGTGTTCTACATGGCAGGAATTGTTTCAGCAGAAGAGGCGGTGGGTGGTTGGTGGACTTGGCCTTGGCCTGAAGGGATTTCTGATCCTTGGGCTTGGATTCTCGATTAGTTTGTTTCTCTGCCTCGGGCCACTTTTCGGGCTGGGACTAGTTTCTTGTGGGGTTCTTTGGGGACTGAAACTGATGGCAGACGCAGTTTTTCTTTCCATCCCTTTGAAGAGACTGAACGCTCTCTCCCTCATGAAGTATTTCCCCGCATTTGAGATATACTTTAGCTCTTACGTCCTCACCATCCCTTTCTTGATGTTGACAGGTCGTAAGGTCAAATGGAAAGGGAGAAACCTCTAAGGTTCGATCTCCTCGAAATTAAAAAAAACCCGTTAATCACATTAACGGGGTCCACTCAATTCCGTCTGAAGTCTGTGGTAACCTCAGCCGCCACGACTACGAACGCTTGCGATTCCGAGCCTCTTTAGTTTGTAGCGCAGTGTCTGCTCCGTCATGCCAAGGAACATCGCCGCTCGTGACTGATTGAAGCCAAACTTCTCAAGAGCTCTCTCGATAATACCTTTCTCGATGATGTCAAGGGATTTGTCAAGGACAAATTCCTGTCCCTGCAGGATATTGTTAATCATCTTCACGACTTCCGTCTTCTCATCCAGGAGCTCAGGCGGCAAGACGAATTTCCCCCCAGTTGAGAACAGAACAGACTTGTCGATGACGGCTTTCAGCTCACGTATGTTCTCTCTCCAGGTCTGTCGAACCAGCACGTCGATCGCATTGATGTCGATTGCAATCTCTCCAACTTCAGCAGTGAAGTGCTTGACTAACAGCGGGATATCTTCGGGCCTTTCTCTCAGTGGCGGCACCAAGATCCTCTCGAACTCCTCCAGCTTTTGGAACAAGTCAGGCAGGAGTCGGTGCTTGTCTACCAGGCCCCGAGGATCTTCTTTCATCGTGATGATTAGTTGGATATCAACTTCGGCCTCTTTCTCACTACCGATCCTTCGCGTCTTTCTTTCATTGATGAAGTTGAGAATCTTCATTTGGTTGCGAAGGCTGGCTTCTT
>JBBIJH010000185.1:0-854 GCA_037446075.1 Ignavibacteriales bacterium | reverse complement strand
GTTTGCCAGTTCGAAAAGTCCACGTTTCGAGGTATATGGCAGGCCCCCAACTCCTCGGTCATAGCCAAACAGGATCGCCTCGAGTTCTCGGTCGTCAACCACGGAAAGGTTGATCGACATAAACGGTCTCTCTTCCCCAACTGCTTTGCCCAAGTGGTAGATGTTCTTGGCAATGGCGCCTTTCCCTACCCCCGACTCTCCTACGATCAGGACGTCAGACCGTGATTTGCTCAGTTTCTGGATCTGCCGAAGGATGTTCTCAACGGCTGCGCTTCTTCCAACAATCGGGTACTGCAGCTTGAGAACCTCTTTCTCTTGTATGTCCGTTTTCTGTGAAGCCATAGGATCAAAGAACCATCAAGGTCGTATCAACTGATTCATCATATGAAGCAGGGAAAGGAAATCCCGGCGGGGTCAGTTGGAAAGATCACTCTGGTTGTCCCCCCAAGAGAGCTTTGCTAACGAGCTGTTTTAGCCAGCTCTTTCTTCCCTGTTTCTGTCCATAATGCAAGAAACCTTCCGCGAAGCGCTTTCGGGTTAAGAAAATAATGTACAACAAGATTATCAACCCAATCGCGCCAACGAGTAATATGTTGAGCATTATGAACCAGTTAGTGCTCATAGAATTCTCCCTTAACAGAAGTAATGAATAGCAAACGAAGACTGAAGAAAACAATCATGAAAAGGAGGATGGCGATGGTGACGTATTGGCCAGCGGCGAAAATGTCGGTCATCGCTTCCCACTCCACCGCCTTTATATATCCCCATGCGTGTAGGGCCTCCATAGAGCAGAATAGAAGAAACAAAAACAGAATCTTATCCACATAAGCTCCCTGTGGAGGGTCTTTCTTGTA
>JBBIJH010000184.1:0-5419 GCA_037446075.1 Ignavibacteriales bacterium | reverse complement strand
AAGAAAGTGCTCTATGAGAGCGCAATCCAGAGGACCGAGTGGTCGATTTCTGGTTTCATTGAGGAGTATCGCAGGCACCTTCGAGCATTAAGCAAGACACGGAGTAAGGTGTTCTATGGATTCGATGATGCCAACGGTTACATTTTCCCGATTCTCTATGCCTGCCAGCAACACGGGATGAGGACCGTAGCCCACCAACACGGTGCGTACGTGAAGAGACACGCTGCCTACGTGATGGAAGGAATAAGGAAGGAAGATTACCGCTGGTTTGACAAGCTCATCGTGTGGGGGGATTACTGGAAAGATCATCTCCTTAAGATTTCGAACGCGCTTTCACCTGACAAAATCGTCGTGGGCAGCAATAAGCTGAGTTGGAACTACGCTGTTAGAGGGCTGCGAAATAGGGACGTCAAGAACATCCTTGTTCCCTATGAGTTCCTCACGAACACTTACAAGGTCGGCAGATACATCATGAAGTTTCTTGATCTCGGCTACCATGTTTACTTCAAGCCGCGGACTGATGAAAAATTGGAAGACCAACTTGAAGCCTACTGCTTGCCTGAAGAATACCGACAGAAGATTACCATCGTGGACCGAATTGATAGTGCTTTGATGCAAAAGATCGACATCGTTGCTGGAACCATGACCACACTCGTGTACGAGCTTTTACCTTACAACAAGATTGTGTGGGTGCTTGATACGGAGTATCGACATCTTGAAGACCTCGTAGAGGATGGTTTGGCGCATAAAGTCAGGTATGAGGACCTTGACAGTCTTGACGAGAAGCATTTCCAACTAACTACGGTGGATCCTGCGCATTTTTTCAGCCGTGAACCCCTGAGAGAAACGTTACTCAAGAACATCCTGAGCGACTCAGATGGAAAGTGAAGTGCTGACGAGTGCCGTGAGCGCGAGGAGAGAAACTTTGAAAACTAAAACCAAGCTCCACCTTGGGTGCGGCCACATCATCAAAGAAGGCTGGCTGAACCACGATCTTGTTCCCCTGCCGGGGGTGGATGTCGTTCATGATCTGCGAGTATTCCCGTGGCCGTTCGAGGACGGACAGTTTGAGGAGGTCTATGCAGACAATGTCCTTGAACATCTGCGAGACACGGTGAGAACGATGGAGGAGATTTACCGCATCACGAAGCCAGGAGCGAAGGTGTTCATTGGAGTGCCTTACTGGAATTCTTTTGAAGCATGGGGCGACCCGACTCATGAGCGGTTGTTCTCTGAAGAGATCTTCGAGTTCTTTGACCCAACAACCTGGAGAGGGAAAGAGCGATCGTACTACACGAATGCGAAGTTCAGGATCGACAGGATCATCTATTGTATTAATCCTTTCAAGCCATTGAGTCGGAGCACGAAGACGTATCGGTTCAGCAGACGAGTGAAGAACAGATATGGAAAAGCAGTGTTGCGTTTGCTTTCGACTTATTTATCTAATGTAATCCACGGATTCGAGATTTACCTCGAACGATTATGACATCCAGGCGGGTAACCCTACAGCAATCCTTCCATGACCTTTGATGAACTGGAGCGGCGTTTGGAAAACCTTCCTGAAAGAGTGAAAGCACTGCTGTGCCTTGGAACCATAGGTGACTGGAACGCACGACGTGAACAAAGACGATGGCTCTTTGACCAAGCTACATCGGCTCCGGAAGGTCCGGCGCTTGAGATCGGGACTGGATACGGTCTCTCAACAGTGATCATTGCAGCGGCAAGGACAGGAAAGGCGAGCAAGCTTCTCACGATCGACATTTCAAACGAGAGAGTTGCGTTTGCGTCTGTTCTGTGCTTATACGTTGACGTGTCGGCTGAATTTGTCGTCGGCGATACGCTCGAGGTGCTTCGAAATCTCAAGCCGACGTTTCGATTCATCCTCGTCGATGGTTCGCACGCTTACCGGTATGAAAAGGCTGGACTTGACTTTGGGAAGCAGTGCAAGGGCGCAAGAGTTATTATAGACGACGTGCATGAGCTTAATCCCGATGCATATTTGGTCAACACGCGGTCAATGCTTGGTCGCCAATTGGCCCGTTTTCCACGTCTCTTTCATGGCGTGGGCAGGCTTCTTAATGATGGCGGGACGCCTCGTTTGTACCGCGAACTAGGAAGTCCTCAATCACATTTTGGTCGATGGATAGTTCTGGAAATTTGATCTAAAATCGGTCGAGAATTCGTGCAACCTGTATCCAAGATAAAATCCAGTCTTATTCGATTCCTTATTGCCTCGTTGTAATCTATTGGAGACTCAGCCGTCAAATCCTTCGTGGGGGGTCAGTTCGTCCTCCCCGCCTACACTGTCCTCGGCAACTTCATCATGATGACGCCGATGATCACTGCTCTTCGGAGACTGTATCCTTCAGGCCAAATTTATCTGATTGCTGGCAATGACTTCGGGACAGAGTTTGTGCTCCAGGGTACGGGCGTCGTGGACGAGATTTTCATCCTCCGCGAGGATGCTTCTCTCTGGAAAAAGCTCTGGTTCTTCTGGAAGTTACGTCGAAAACGAATCGATGTGGCATTTATCCCCTTCGATGCTTCGCCCTCGTTTTACAGATTTGGTGTAGTACTTGCGGGAATTCCTCGCAGGATTGGGCACACTTCGGAAGTCCTGCGAACACCAGCGGGATGGACACGGGACGTGCTTACCGATGCAGTACCGGTGCGCACAGGTCGGCATGAGACGGATCTGCATTTTGACCTTCTCGACTTGCTGGTGTCTGGCGTACAGCGATCGTATGTGACGACGATGGGTGCGGGCAATGATGTGTCGGCGTTGAAGAAATTTGATCTCGTAGAGCGAGAGTACGTTGTTGTCCAGGTTTCGGCAGCAAGTGGGCTTCCAAGTCCAAAGGTGTGGCCGCTGGAAAATTTCCATCGCCTTGTGGAAAGACTCTCTCTAGAAGGTTTCATCATTGTTCTAGCAGGAGATACAGGGGAGAAGAAGATCATCGATTCGTTCGCGCAGCAGTGCTCTGTTCGAGTCATCAACCTGGCGGGGAAAACGTCTGTGAGAGAGATTGCCTCGGTTATCAGGTGTGCTGCAGCTCTCATTTGTCATGACAGTGGGTTGATGCATATCGGGAATGCGTTGAGAATCCCCGTCGTTGCCCTGTACGGTCCGACTGACTATGTCTACACGAGACCAATGGCGGCGACGAGTGTCATCATCCGTAAGGACCTCCCATGCGCGCCGTGTATGGCAAACTTTGCCAAGACGGAGGAAGAAGCCTATCGGGATTGTCCAATTGAGTTTGAGTGCATGAAGAGAATTACCGTGGATGAGGTCTTTGAGGCAGTCATGAGACAGGTGTCTCTGACACGTGAGGTTTCCAAGTGATGCAAACCACAATGGGTCCGGGCCGATGAACAGTCTAACTCGTTCATACTTTGAGAAAGCCGGCGATAAAGAGCAGCGCGGTGCAACTGATCCCGCTGCCCTTGAACGTTACGCAGACGATATTTGCAGGTACCTTGGAGAATGCCGCGGAAAAGACGTCTTAGACATTGGTTGTGGCGATGGCAAGACAACGAGAGTTGTTGCCAAAAGAACAGGTGCACGCATCATCGGGTGCGATTTCGCGTTTCCACTTTTGGCTAACTTCAATGACTGGGCAAGAGTTTGTGCCCACGCAGTCCGCTTGCCGTTCAAGGACAACAGCTTCGATATTGTCTACTCCTTTTCATTCCTTCAATATTTTAGCTTCAGATCCTACGTGGATTTGATGGCTGAGCTAAGTCGAATACTGAGAGATGGGGGAAAAATTTATCATCTGAGCGTTCACGACCGAAGGCACTTTTGGAAGCACGACCGCTTCCCCCGTTGCTTTGTGTCAAAACGTCCATGGAGATCGCCGCTGCGGTTCTTACGCTTTGACTATCAGTTGTCGATTGACGGGAGCCGCTGGTGGAATCGGAAGAGAGTTGTATCCGGGGCCCCACCAACCCTTCAGGTCGAGTGTTTTCAGAGTCAAGAGTGCTGGTACCGAATGGATGTCGCCTATGAAAAGACTGGGTGAATAATCTTGTGGTTGAATTGGGTAGCAAAGTTATTGAGTTTCTTGAGAACACTTGCATCTTCTGTCAGCCGTGGTGGTTGCAGGCGGTGGCGCCCGACAGGTGGGATGTTGCCGTGGTCGAGCGTGGAGGGGAGGTTGCTGCTGTTTTGCCGTACACGTACAAAGTCAGGCTGGGGAAATTCTTGCTCATCGAGATGCCGCCTTTGACCCCGTACCTGGGTCCCTGGCTCCGGCCATCGGAAGCAAAGTATGCAAACCGTCTAGCAGAAGAGAAAGATCTGATGATCGAATTGATCAACCAACTGCCCCGATTTGCGGTCTTCCATCAAGGATTTCATCCTTCAGTGACAAACTGGCTACCATTCTACTGGAGAGGATTCAAGGAAACGAGCAGGTATACGTATATCGTCAACAACGCACAAACTCTCGAATCCGTCTGGGACGAGACAAGGGAGAACATCAGGACGGATGTTCGGAAAGCAGAAAAACAGGTGTGCGTGGAGGAGTCCTCGGACATCGAGCGGTTCCTTCAGCTCGTGCGGAAAACATTCGCGCGCCAGAGAATGCTTATGCCTTACTCGGACGAGGTAGTCCGAAACGTTCACCGTGTTTGTCGTGAGAAAGGTGTCGGGAAGATGCTGTTCGCAGTGGATGCGCAAGGACGAGTTCATGCTGCCATTTATCTGGTGTGGGACTCACACACGGTGTATTACCTTATGGGTGGAGGAGATCCTCAGCTAAGGAACAGCGGTGCAACCTCGCTGCTGATATGGAAGGCGGTTGAATTGGCAGTCACGCAGGGCAAGAACTTTGATTTCGAGGGTTCTGTCGTCGAGCCAATTGAGCGATTCTTTCGAGCGTTTGGGGCGCGGCAAGTACCATACTTCGAAGTCTCAAAAATGAACTCATACATCGTCAGCGCCTACAGAGCCCTGTGGAAGTGGACGCACAGAGTCCGGAACAGCTGAGATGCCAGTTCTTCACGAAGACATCCTTACGCTCTTGAGTCGAGCTGAAGAAGGCGACTCTCGTCGGGACTCCATCGGTAACTTCGAGTCCCAGCACTGTGAGCGTCGGTGGGAATCGCCGCTGTACTACCCGATTATCAACGACGAACTTGCCCGACGCAACCCAGACTGGGTAGAATCAATCAGATGGCCTCATGGGAAGACGTTTGCTGCTTGCCTCACTCATGACGTAGATACGGTTCAGCTAAACAGCAGACGTGAGCTTGCTCGAACCATCGCGCTTCGCATGCGAAACTCAGATGGTCTTAACAAGAAGCTCAAGCATCTTCTCAGCATCACAGCTTTGAGAAGACGCCCGAAGAAGATGGATATTTTCAGTCCATGGATTGAGGTTGAGAAGCGGTTTGGCTTTCATTCATCGTTCTT
>JBBIJH010000183.1:0-5470 GCA_037446075.1 Ignavibacteriales bacterium | reverse complement strand
CTTCGTAAACGTCGACTCACCGATCTGGCACATGATCATAGCGACAATGCTTATTGGAGTGGGCATGGGTGTGCAGACCCCTTCCCTGCTCACGACAGTTCAGAATGCTTTGCACTCGAAAGTGCTTGGTGCAGCGACTTCTTCCCAAATGCTGGCACGGATGGTTGGGGGATCAATCGGAGCAAGCGTCATGGGAGCCGCCCTCACACACTCGATGCAGGATGAGTTCAGGAACTCCTCCTCCGTACTGATTGCAGAACTTCCCGATTCGATACGGTTGCATCTGGGCGAGCCGCACAGGTTGCTCGCAGAAAGCGTTCGTGCGAATCTGAACGCAGGCCACTTGAATTATATTCTGGGTGTATTCACTAATGCTCTTCACAACGTGTTCATCACTGGCTTGGCAGTAGCTTGTTTGGGGATCATTGTGGCTCTCTTTCTCCCGAAGGCTTCGCAGTGAACTTCTTCCAACTCCTAAGAAACCATTCAGGTCGGGACTCGTCTCCCAGTATCTGGGACCTTGAGTGATGAAATCCGCTGGACAAATCTTCCTCCTTTTCATTCTGTTCTTCATTCCAACTGGCGTATCGTATGCCCAAGAACCTAAGGGGATTCTCCGGGGGACGGTCCGTGATAGCCTGACGGGTGAGACCATCCCCTATGCTAATGTTTTTCTAGAGGAGACAAGATTCGGAGCTTCTGCATCTGTTAGAGGTTTCTTTCTGATCTCCGAGATTCCCGCAGGCAGTTATGAGCTTAAAGCCACCGCCGTCGGGTATGAACCCAAGTCGAGGCGTGTCACAGTCCGCTCTGGTGCTACGACTGAAGTGACTTTCCTGCTGAATCCAAGACCGAAGGAACTTGAGCCAACAGTCGTCATCGCCGAAAAGCTGAAGAAGCTCTATGAAGCGAACCCGAGCATCCAGCCGATTAGTCGGGAAGAAATCCGGATGATCCCGATTACTGCCGAGGCAGATTTATTCCGTGTCCTCGCCACTCTACCCGGTGTCGTTCGGACGAGCGACGTTAGCAGCCAGTTCTACGTGCGTGGAGGGAATGGAGATCAAAATCTCATTCTGCTTGATGGGATCACCGTGTACAATCCATTTCATGGACTTGGTCTTTTCAGTATCTTCGACGGCGATGCAGTCAAAGTATCCGAATTCTTCTCTGGGGGGATCGGCGTGGAATACGGACGGCGGCTTTCTTCGGTATTAAACATCGTGACCCGTGATGGCAACGCAAACCAGCTCTCAGGAAAATACAGCATGGGATTCTTGACAGGCAGGATGCTTCTGGAAGGTCCGATGCCTGGCGGGACATGGATTCTCTCCGGGCGGAAGACTTTCTTTCATCGAGTTCTGAAGAAATTCCTCAATCAAGATGTCCCGCTCTCTTTCTATGATTTGATTGGAAAAGTAACATTCAAATCGACGCAAGAATCCCGGTTCGCAGCTCACATGTTTCTAAGTAATGACGACATCATCCATCCGAGTTTGACGGAGCCAAATTATGCATGGAGGAACCGAGGCTTCGCGTTGAGCTATGGACAGCTCTTCGGTGAGAAACTCTATGCAGACTTCCGGCTCACCTACAGCAGGTTCTTCGCCGAGCTTGACTCTAAACTGAGCCGTGCCATCCGCCCTCAGACAACGAAGGTCGAAGAGGTCAACTTCAACGGTGATGTGGTTTACTATGTGAATCCCCATGAGCAGCTGCAGGCGGGAATGATGTGGAGTATTCCTCGGCTGGAGTCGAGTCTAATCAACAGCGCGGATCTGCCGATCCACTCGAAGGCATCTGTGACGGAATCGGCGTTGTGGCTGAAGTACAAGATTACGCGCTGGTTTCCCTTAGTGGTCGATGCCGGGGCACGTTTCAACTTCAGCTTTATTTTGACGGACGCGAGGTATGTTCCTGAGCCACGAATTGCTCTACGGTATCAGTTTCATCCCAGAGTCGGACTTCTCGTGACCTACGGGCGGTACCATCAGCAAGTAATGACGATTAGCAATGAAGACGACATCATTGCTCTCTTTGAAACGTGGATTGCGGTCCCCGAACGCCACGTCGCCGAAGAGGCGGATCATTACGTCGTCGGCACAGAGGTCAGTCTCTTCGATCATCTTGACTTGAGCCTACAAGGATATTACAAGAATTACCGAAACCTCCTGACTTACAATCGGGACAAAGTGGATCGGCTGGACCCCGATTATCTCCCCGGGTCGGGGAAATCATACGGAGCGGAGGTATTCTTGAAAGGCGGGATTTCCTCTTTCTTCGGCTGGGCTTCTTACAGTCTCGGGAAGACGACCCGGACGATCAACGGCTTTACCTTCGACCCGCGAAATGATCGCAGACACAGTCTGAATCTCGTCGCTGGGCTCAGGATAAAGGGCGGCTGGGAGGTGAATGCACGGTGGGAGTTTGGGTCGGGCTTACCGTTTACAAAGATAGTTGGATTCTATGATCGCCTATTGCTGGGCGGGATTTTCGACAGCACATTCGCGCATGAGACCGGAACACCGTACATGATCCTCGGCGAAAAGAATCAAGGTCGGTTGCCAGCATATCACCGCCTCGACCTGACCCTCGCAAAGAATCTTTCCATTAGCACATACAAGTTTGCCCTGGAATTGAACATCGTCAATGTGTACGATAGGAAAAATCTTTTCTACTTCAATCGATTCACGGGCGATCGAGTGAACATGCTTCCGTTTTTCCCGACGTTGAGTTTCCGGGGAGAGTTTTGAGGAAGGCAGGGTGAACGTAGGAAGTACGATCTGGGGAGTATACAGTTCGCGACAGTCAGTCGTCGGTGTTCAGGATCGGGGGTAAGAAAATTGGGCGAGTGTTTGGTTGAAGCCTCGTTTCCAAGGGAGCGAGACATGCAAGGAAAGTCGAATCGTCCAAAGTGGTGGGGTTCCCCCTCGATGCAAGATCTCATCGTGCACAGCTCAGCTCTAATCACAGTGGTGCTGCTCCTCTTGCTTTGGGCTGGGTGCGATGTTCCGTTCGACCCTAAGGGCGAATACACGGAGAAGCCTGTCATCTACCTGATCCTGGATCCGACAAAGACCAGCCAGTTCGCCCGCGTGTATCGGACGTACAACGTGAAGGGGCTTGACCCGCTGCAGAACACCGAAGACACACAGGTTCGCAACGCTTCCATTACAGTCTTCGACTCGACCGGCCGTGCATTCGCTTTTCGGGATACCATTGTGAAGAGGGATGAGACCACCCGCTACGCTTCGGATGTTTTCGCCTACTACACAGATAGACTGATTCCTTCCCAGGGTGGCCGCTACTCGGTCGAAGTCATCGTCCCAAATCTCGGACCGGTTACTTCGACAGTCACTGTCCCGCAACCATACCAGATCGTGGTAAACGGCAGCCGTGCAAGGGCTGTCCTCGCCGACAGCCTGAATCCATGCAATTGCATTGAGGTTTCTCTTTTCGGCGGGCAAGGGGCGAAAGGCCATCTTACACGTTTCTTCATCAACTACCTGGTGATCAAGCCAGGCCAGCCTCCGCTGAAGTTCAGGAAGGAAGTCCCCGTCGCAATTCGCCGCGGCAGCGATGGCTCTGCCATTTATGACTACCCTAAGCCCGATCGGATCCCATACGTGGAGTATCCAAAGGAACTCTTCAACGCGATACTCTCAGATGTGCTGACTTCCGACCCTAGCGCTGAGGTGAAGGCTGAAACCGTCACGTTTATTTCACACGCGCTCGAGCCAAACCTCTACAACTATTATCTGAGAGCCCACGGCTTTGGAGACCCCTTCTCGATACGTCTGGATCTGCCGGACTACACCAACATTAAGAACGGGTTGGGTGTCTTTGGTGCCCTTGCTGTTGACTCACTTACGCTGAAGATCAGGTGATTCTCTAGTCCTGAAGGCCAGGGTTAATTGCCCGTCTTCAACAGCTCCCCGTAAAGGCTTCGGACGCACGATTCGCAGAAGTATAAGAGCTTGCTATCGCCGACTTGTTTCTGGATGAGTGTTGTCCGGTCAAATCGTTGCTGGCAGAGGGTGCACTTGACGAGCTTCTCCGCCCCTGGTGCGGAGGACTTCCTTACACCCAGGGTGAGGCCGTAGTAGATCAAGAACACAAACCCGATCAGAAGAACGATTCCGCCGATCGTAAGGGCCATCTTCTTCCTCAAAGTTTCAGGGTTACGGAAATCCCATCACGAAGTGGGATGATCGTCGTGAGGACGTCAGGGCTTTGATGGATAAGCCGGTTGAATTCCAATATCGCCCTCGTGGAAGCGTCCGGGTCCTTTTCCACGACGCGGCCCGACCAGAGCACATTGTCGGCGATCAAAAGACCTCCTCTTTTCAATCGTGGGATCGCTTTCCGGAAGGCGAGCGGGTATTGCTCCTTGTCGATGTCATTCAGGATGATATCGAACTTTCCTTTGAGGTGATCAATAATCTCAAGGGAATCCCCTACGTGAAACTCTATTCTTCTTAGTAGTCCTGCCCTTTTAAAAAAAATCAGCGCCTTTTCTCGGTTCTGCGCGTTGCGATCCGTGCATATGACTTTTCCACCCTTTCCAACCGTCTTTGCAAACCAGTAGGCAGAATAGCCGAATCCGGAACCCAGCTCTAGGACTCTCCGGGCACCACTGAGAACCGTAAGCTGGGCAAGAAATCGGCCGACGAGGGGGCCGATAATTGGAAAGTGGCTCTGGGTCGCTTCGGACTCCATCTCAAGCAAGACGTCGTCTTGGCGTTGGATGGTATCTTGAAGGTATTTTGTAATTTCAGGAGCGAGGATCTCCATGCATTCCTTTCTCCTACTGTTGCTTCTCGAATATAGAAACATTTCAGCCTGAAAATCAAATGATTGTTTTCTGGGTCGGTCTTGACACGCAGGGAGAATTTTGTTACGTTTGTTCAGCTAAAGACACTTAGTTTGAAATTTTAAACTGAGGAATAACATGGAGAATCCTGAGCGGTACATGGTCCCCGCGGTTCAGCGGGCAATCCGCGTTCTCGAAATCCTTTCAGCTTCTCCTATCGAGCTGACCTTAAGTGAGCTGAGCGCGGAAATGAAAGTCCCGAAGAGCTCTCTCTTTCGAATTCTAGTGACGCTGGAGGCGTTGAGAATGGTCCAGCAGGACCATGAGAGGAAGAAATTCAGTCTCGGGATGAAAGTGGTCGAGTTCGGAAGTGCGAAGCTCGGAACGATTGACCCTAACAAGATTGCTCGCCCTCACCTTGAACGTTATGCACAAGAGACAAGGGAGAGCGTCTACCTTGGTGTCCTCGATCATGGCATGGTCATTCTCCTGCAGCACATCGACAGTCCCGAGATGTGGAAGATTGTTACCCGCCTTGGCAATGCTTCTCCGGTCCACTGCACGGCGATCGGGCAAGTATTGCTTGCCGAACTGCCGACGTCGGAGGTTGCTGCAATCATCCGAGAGAGAGGCCTCGATCGATACACGAAGAAGACC
>JBBIJH010000182.1:0-5478 GCA_037446075.1 Ignavibacteriales bacterium | reverse complement strand
CGGATGGCGTTCGGTGCTAAGAGTGTCATGGGTTTCCCGTCAACGTTTATGTTGCAGGGCATGTCGATACCGGTCCTCCTGCAGAAGTGGTTTTTGTTGACTCCCTTGCAAACACAGTGACGAACGAGCCAACGACAGTTGATTACGACATCTCCTTGCCAACAACGAGACCGGCGACGGCATGGGATTCCGGCACGCTCAAATGCAGCAACACATACTGTCATGGGGATTTCAAGAACGGAAACAACTATTCCGCGGTGTGGACTTCCGTGGGAACAGGCGAGGCACGTTGCGGGACCTGTCATGGGGATGTGACAAAGCCAACGCTGGCGGAGAGAGCACTGCCCAAGACCTCAGCCCGAGGAGGCACTCATCCAAACACGACCCAGTGCTCTGTGTGCCATGTGGGAATCGTGGATGCAAACCTGAATTTCATCGACAAGACCAAGCACATGAACGGAAAACTCAACGTGTTTGGAGCGGAACGGGACTTTTAGGAGTCAAGATATTCAAAAGAGGCGAGGAGGCCTACAATGATCGGAACAGGTGTTGTCTGGATCGCGTTTGTCGCGGCACTACTCTCTGCATGGAGCTACTACCAAGCTGTTACGAAGAAAAAGGAGACGTTGAAGCTTGCGCGTCGAACCTTCCACGCGATGGTGGTGGCTGTAATGGTCTCTTCTTTTCTCCTCCTTCTTTTTATTCTCCAGCATCGCTTCGAGTACGCCTACATCTACGGCTATAGTTCGAAGGATTTGCCGATTCACTTGCTGATCTCGACATTCTGGGCTGGCCAGGAGGGGAGTTTTCTCTTCTGGACCTTCTGCGGGTCGGTGATCGGCATCTTTGTCTTGAGTTTCACACGAAAGAGACATATCGAGGGGGAAATAATGTCCGTCTACGCCTTCGTGCAGGCATTTCTCCTTCTCATGCTCATCACAAAATCTCCCTTCAAGTATATTTGGGATGCTTACCCGGGTCAAGTTCCTCCGGGAAGCGTTCCCACCGATGGTCGAGGCCTCAACCCACTTCTGCAGAATTTCTGGATGGTTGCTCATCCTCCGGTGCTCTTCCTTGGATTTGCAGCAGCCGCAGTTCCGTTTTCGTTTGCTGTCGGTGCGCTATGGCGACGCAGGTTTACCGACTGGCTGACATACTCATTGCCATGGGTATTGTTCGCTGTGCTTGCACTCGGGGCTGGTCTCATGCTGGGCGGATACTGGGCCTACGGTGTGCTGGGTTGGGGAGGCTGGTGGGGTTGGGATCCCGTCGAGAACTCCTCCTTGATTCCCTGGATCACCGGAGCGGCTCTTCTCCACACGATGATTGTCCAGAAGAAGACAGGCAAGTTGATGCGGACAAACTTCTTCCTCGCCGTTCTCACATTCCTGCTCGTGATCTACAGCACCTTCTTGACGCGAAGTGGAGTCCTAGGCTCGGCTTCCGTACACTCTTTCACAGACCCCGGGGCTCTTGTTTATACTCTCCTCATTCTCTGGATGGCGAGTATGGGTGGACTCGGATTCGGTCTGATGGCTCGTCGATGGAAAGAGATGAAGGCATTGGCTCAGCCCACTGGTTTTGTGACGAAGGAATCATTCGTCACCATCGGCGTGGCTATGTTAGGTGCCAGCGCTCTTGTGATCTTCTTCGGGACGAGCTGGCCCATTCTGGCAAGCGCTTCTCTGGAGCCGGCGTTCTATGATAAAGTAAATCTCCCAATCGCGATCTTGATGGCACTGGTTCTCGGCGTCAGCTTGAAGCTGCGATGGCACCAGGAATCACGCAAAGAGCTCCTCCAGAAGATAGCCCTTCCATTTGTCGCGTCGGCGGCGGCTCTCGTCGTCCTCGTTTCTGCTGGAGTTCGTGAATGGCAGATTGGAGCGCTCGGGTTCGCAGCGTTCTTCGCCTTCTTTATCAATGTGGCCATGGTCTATCACATCGTGAAGGAGAATCCAAGATCACTCGGAGGTCCGCTTGCCCATGTCGGGATTGCACTTTTGCTGCTCGGAATTCTTGGCTCTGGACACTACGGACAAAAGCAAACGACGTCCTTGACCGTCAACGAACCTCGAGAAGTATTCGGATACCAACTCACATATCTCGGCGCCTATCCGATGAAGGATGGCAGGTGGAAGTTTTTGGTGAACGTCGAGAAGGATGGGAAGAGGTTCCGACTCGAGCCGGTGATGTTCCAGAGTTCCTATAATGACAACCTCATGCGGAATCCTGACTACGCGAGCTTTCTAACAAAGGACTTTTACATCGAACCAGTTTCTCTAGAGGGAGGGTCCGGACGTCAGTATGCCAACGATCTTTTCGAACTCACAAAGGGAGAGCCGAAAAACATTGGGGACATGAGAGTAACGTTCCTTCGCTTTGACATGACACAGCACGGGAAGGAAGAGATGGCTTCGGGAGGAGGGTTCGTTGTTGGCGCCGTGCTGGAGGTGGAGCGGGCTGGAAAGAAAGAGCAGGTCATTCCTGTTACAACCTATAGAGAAGGCCAGCAACCTGAGCCAAAGACGGCAATGCTGAAGGATGGCAAGCTTGGATTCCAGTTGCTCGCGATGAACGTCGATGCAGAATCGAAAAGCTCGCGAATCCAAGTGAATGTCGTCGGCTTGCGTGAACAATCTCCAAAGGATTCCGAAAGCGACATTCTTGTGATTGAAGCTAGCCTAAAACCGTTCATCAGCCTGGTTTGGATTGCGGCCGCGCTGGTTCTCATAGGACTGTACGTCGCAATCAAACGACGGCAGAAAGAAACTCTGGTGCAAGGAGCAGATGAATTTCAGCAAGCAACTCGTCGCGGAAATAGCGCAAACTCCAAGAAAGAAATGAGGAAGGAGCTTGTGCCCGAACCCGTTGTAGAGGAGAAGTTCAACGACTGAAGGAGGCCAGTCGAAAGGAGGGTCCTATGGAAACGGCGCAACAGGAAGCACACCGGCTGGTGGAGAATGCGCCGGGAAAGTACTACGTCGTGGATACATGTAACGGTTGTGGGCTTTGTTTATCCGCCGCCATCAACAACTTCACGTATAACGACGACGCATCGTACTACTATGTGTACAAGCAGCCCAGTACACCGCAGGAAGAACTGCAGTGCGATGAGGCAATGGAGCTTTGCCCCGTTGACTCTATCCGCGACGATGGGGAGAGATGTGGAACCTCCGTCCACGATATTTACCACTAATTGGCTGGATGACCGAACTACATGCATCGAATAGTCCGAAAATACTCATTAGCCCCTCACATCACTGAATTTGTGATCGAAGCTCCACTGATTCCACGAAAACGAAAGCCCGGACACTTCGTCATTGTCCGCGTTGATGAACACGGAGAGCGGATCCCTCTGACTATCGTTGATGCTGATCCTGAGCAAGGGACGATCACGCTGATTGTTCAGGCAGTTGGAAAGACGACGAAGCTGATGAGTACGTATGAAGAAGGAGATTGTTTGCGGGATGTGGTGGGGCCGCTGGGCAACCCTTGCCCCATTGAACACTTCGGAACCACAGTGTGCATCGGAGGGGGAGTTGGGACCGCAGAGGTCTTCCCGATTGCGAAGGCGCTGAGAGAAAAAGGAAACACAGTGTACACGATCATTGGTGCTCGGTCGGAGAATCTCGTTATCCTCGAAAGAGAAATGGAGCGATGCTGCGACGCGGTCTCCATTACAACGGAAGATGGGTCAAAAGGAAGACGAGGGTTCGTTACGGATGAGCTTCGGGCGATGATTACGTCCGGACTCCATCTTGATGCAGTCTACGCAATTGGCCCTGTAGCAATGATGAAGGCGGTGTCCGAACTCACCAAACCCTGCAAGATCAAAACCTATGTGAGCCTGAACCCGATCATGTTGGACGGGACGGGGATGTGCGGTGGATGCCGTGTGACGGTGGGTGGCGAGATGAAATTCGCGTGCGTGGACGGCCCGGAATTCGACGGCCATCTGGTTGACTATGATGAGTTGATCAAACGTAACAACACCTATCGAGATCTGGAGAAGCTGGCAGACGAAGCATTCGAGAGAATGCCGAAAAGAGAAGAGACTCTCCAGGAATGCAACCCAGGGGTGCGAGGCCGATGATAGGAACCGCAAAAAAAGACAAGGTGAAAATCCCGCGGCAGCATGCAATTGAGCAGCCAGCCGAGGTACGAAGGAGAAATTTTCAAGAAGTCTCTTTCGGCTTTAATGAGGAACTCGCCCTCATCGAGGCAGACCGTTGCATTGACTGCAAGAAGCCAACGTGCATCGATGGGTGTCCGGTCGATGTCGATATCCCTTCCTTTATCAAGCTGATTCTGGAGAGAGACTACCGGGGTGCGATTGAAAAGATCCGCGAGACAAACTATCTCCCGATGATCTGCGGACGGGTTTGCCCACAGGAAAATCAATGCGAGAAAACGTGCCTTCTCGGCAAGAATTATGAGCCGGTTGCGATTGGAAAACTTGAACGGTTCGTCGCGGATCGAGAATTGGAGAACGGCTGGTTCCGGGTAGCGAAGATTCAGGAGCATCGAGAAGAAAAAGTTGCAATCGTTGGATCCGGCCCTGCCGGCCTGACCTGTGCCGCCGCGCTGGCACTGCATGGCTATAAAGTAACGATGTTCGAAGCACTGCATGCCATCGGCGGAGTTCTTCAATACGGGATTCCCGAGTTCCGTCTTCCGAAGACCCTTCTCGACATCGAGGCTGATCGGCTGGAAAAGCTCGGTGTGGAAATCGTGACGAACTTCATTGTCGGTCGTACGGCGACGATCGACGAGCTGATGGATCAGTGGGGATTTGCTGCCGTATTCCTTGCGACGGGAGCAGGGACGCCGAATTTCATGGGCATACCGGGGGAGAATCTGAGTGGAGTGTATTCTTCCAGTGAATTCCTCACGCGTGTCAACTTCATGAAGGGGTATCGATTTCCAGAGTTTGATACACCTGTGAAAATCGGGAAGCGGGTCGCGGTCGTTGGCGGTGGCGACACGGCGATGGATGCGGCACGAACCGCGATTCGTCTCGGGCCTGAAAAGGTGTACCTCGTCTATCGCCGCTCCTTTGCTGAGATGCCTGCACGGAGGGAAGAGGTCCAGCATGCGCTGGAAGAGGGAGTGGAGTTCCACGTCTTGACAGCTCCTGTGCACATCCTCGGGAATTCGAATGGCTGGGTGAACGAGATGATCTGTCAGAAGATGGCTCTCGGGGAACCGGATGAGAGAGGGAGGCGGCGCCCCGTGCCGATTGAGGGGGCGGAGTTCTTCATGCAAGTTGACACAGTGATTGTTGCTATCGGTCAGAAGCCAAATCCGATCTTGCAACAGACTACCCCCGACCTCAGCGTGTCAAAGTGGGGGACGGTGATTGTAGATGATTCAGGGAAGACGAGTCGAGCGGGTGTATACGCCGGAGGCGACCTTTCGCGTGGCGGCGCAACGGTAATCCTTGCGATGCGAGATGGGAGGAAGGCCGCGGAAGCCATC
>JBBIJH010000181.1:3500-5524 GCA_037446075.1 Ignavibacteriales bacterium | reverse complement strand
AACGATTTCGTCTTCGATCGATAGCCGCGGAAGATTCTCGAGTCCGTTCCGCTCTTTGAATGCCTCGAAGACGTCAGAGCGAACCCGCACAAAATACTGTGACACCTCCGGCGGTTTGATCTCAAGCCCCGGAATGGATTTGTAATCCTCGACCGTCGGCGCAACGCGCACATGGTCTACCTCAAAGGTCG
Source organism: Ignavibacteriales bacterium (assembly GCA_037446075.1). Taxonomy (GTDB): domain Bacteria; phylum Bacteroidota; class Ignavibacteria; order UBA10030; family JAHEZR01; genus JBBIJH01. The sequence continues at coordinate 5,333 of JBBIJH010000181.1, read as the reverse complement.
GCTCGATGCACTCCCGTTCCACTTCTACTCTCGAGGACGGATCGAGATACGCGATGACAAGAAGGTAATCCTTTTCCAGGATATCCCTCGTTATTCCAAGTTCATCTGGAATCAGTCCGACTGCGGCGATGCCGCCTCCTTTGTTGTTTCCCCGGTTACGCATCTGCTTCAGCGACTGCAAGAGGTGCCGACCCGCGATCTGCTTGCTGCATGCGATGCCGATGACACCGCAGCCACCTTCGGCCTCGACTTTGCGGCGAGGAAGAGGAGGTTCCTTCTTTATCGAGTCCTTTCTCGATGAAAGAAGTTTCTGTATCTGGTATCGATCGGTCATGGCTTCTGATCCCTCTTGTAGACGAGCAGATCCGTTCGTCCTCGAAGGTCTCGAATGCTCTTCAATCCCAATCGCCGCAGGACGTGACCGAGTTGCAGCTTAAATGATTCATAGAGATTACTCAGACGCTCCGCACCCCACTCAGGATCGACAAGCTGAGATAGCTCAGGATCAGTGGTCGTCAGTCCAAATGGACAGCCTCGTCCTCGCTCACAGTTGGAGCATCGCGTGCACCCCATCCCGACGAGTTCTGCCGTCCCGAGCACCACGCCGTCTGCGCCGAGGGCGATTGCCTTTGCGATGTCGTAGGCTGTGCGAATCCCGCCGCTGGCCATAATGACGATCTCGTCCCGGATCCCTTCCGCCAGCAAGTATCGATGGACCTTGGGGATTGCATACTCGATGGGCATTGCGATGTTTTTCTTCGCAATCTCTGGCGCTGCTCCTGTTCCTCCATACCCTCCATCGATCTGCAGGATGTGGGCTCCGGCGTAGTAACTGCCCACAGCTACCATATCGATGTCCGTGGGTGTGGAGACCTTCACTACGACCAGTGCTTCGGGGTTTACTGTCTTAATCCAGTCGACATGCTTCTTGTGATCCTCCACAGAGTAAACCGAGTGGAATGGAAACGGTGAGAACAGGCTGACCCACGGAACAGATTCCCGCATCTTTGCCACCGCGACCGTTGTTTTGTCACCAAGCAGATGACCACCGAGTCCTGGCTTGGCTCCCTGTGCATACTTGAACTCGACGATTGGAGCATGCTGGATGGTTTCCTCCCGCACGCCAAACATCCCAGTGGCGATCTGTGTAATCACGTGGTTTTTGTATCGCACGAGGGAGTCTGGGTAGCCTCCTTCACCAGTTGAAGTGAAGGTTCCCCACTTCTTCGCAGCCTTTGCTCGTGCGAGCATGATCTGTTCGCTGATCGAACCGTACGACATGCCGCCACCGTACCAAGGTACCGGGATTTCGATTCTCCTGCCGTCGGGTCGACGATTCAATGAGATCGATGTATCGATGGGAACTTCTGAGGGAGTCCAGCTGCCGGGGGGAAGAACCTTGAAATCGAGGAGATCGAAACCGCCACCGGAATCCCCCACCCGGTACTCGAGTTCGTCACGCGGGGGCTTTCCAGTCTCTGCCTGCTTCCAGGTCGAGAGAATCAAATCGGCTGTCCACCGATAGTCGCCAAGAGCGGCCATCTTGCCGTACTTGAGTTCCGGCCAGATGTGGAATCCTCGGCGCAGGGCTGAGGTGTGTTTGCGCGTGATAACATGCTCTAGGCTTTTGTTAGATCTGTCGACATCAGCTGATCTGCTCGTCGTCATTCCGACGCCGATTTCAATCGGGGGAGGAATCTCGTCCGATTCTGAGTGCTCCTCCGTGGCCGGAATCCGCCTGAGCTTCTTGGGAGCGATCGGAATGACATCTGGATGCAACCGGCTCGTCTCAAGCATAACGATTCCTTCAAAAGCTTCTTGCTCCAGATCTTT
>JBBIJH010000181.1:0-3460 GCA_037446075.1 Ignavibacteriales bacterium | reverse complement strand
GAGCCGGCGCACTTCCCGAAGTCCCATGGCCCCGAGAACCTCGAGCAACTGATCATGCCACGAAGCGAGCAAGTTCTTCAGTCGCTGAACACCCCATGATACGTTCGGGTGAGGAAGTTCGAATCGACTCGTTTGTGGGTCCTTGCATTCCCCATCCATCTTAGCCTGCAACGCCATCAGCACGGGCGTATCGAGAGCGACAGCATCCAGACCGCAGATGATGGCCTTAGGGACATGCTCCGCTGCAACAATGCCTCCGCTTCCGATCAAGGTGACTTCATCCCGTACACCTTCTGCAACAAAAATCCCATGAGCTTCTCGAATGAGATCGAGGATGAATCTTCCGTCATCACTCCTGCCGTGATAATCCGCCACGATGTGAAAGACTCGAAGTCCTGAGCTGAAACCGCTCAGCAGCTTTTCGGGGAATCCTCTCGTAAACGGCAGGCGTGCGCAGATCAGTGAGTCGGGATAATCTGAGGACAGCCGCAGAAACTCCTGCTCATCCCACTCGCTGATCTCGATCATGCGTGGCTGGTAGTTGATTCTACCCAAGCTGGACCTTTCCTCACGATGGACGATCGGAACCGCACTCGATGCGGCAATTCCGTACTTCTCAATCAAAGAGACCGGCACAAACGCGAGCGTTTCCGTTTCCTTTGCCGCCTCGATCAGAATTGTCAAAAGCGGTTTCGTGCACACAGAAGGTGCTGGAACGTCGAAGAGAAACGGGATTGGGATTGAGAACACTCTCGGGACGGCTCCGACCGGCAATCCAGTATCGTCAAACTGAAGCATCGGTGGCTTCTCGCCGATATCGACAAGGGTGGAGATAAACTCCCGGCCATGGATTCCATCTCGTGTCGGTCGCACAATCTCGGACATGTCCGTCCACATGCCGTCCCAGGCCTCCCCGCCAAACTTCCCGCGGTACCCGGCGCCGCGAACAGGAATCCTTCCCGTTTGCGACTCGTAAGCGATTGATTCAGTATACTCGGGGCAGAAATAGGAATCCCCAAGTTGTCTTCGCGCCGGATTGGAATAGATCTGGACAACTTCCGGGTACTCCGTTGTGCACCGGAGACATCCAACGCAAAGATGCTCTCGCGGGGCGAAACCTCCGACAGGGCCGGAGAAAACACCATAGACACACGGCCGACTCAATACAACTTTAAGGTTTCCGCGATAGTGGAAAAGTTCTTCGAGAAGCATCCATGCGAGTCGATGCTTCTTCACCTTCACGCGGAAGCGACTCGGAAGGGGCGTAAGGTCCGGAGCGGCTTTAACATCGATAGTATACCGCTTGTAGGCCTCATGTCCGGAGCCACGATCAGGAAGAGCAGCTGCTACCCCAAGCGCAGTAACCTCAGATAGAGAAGACTGTGTAGCCATTTTCGCACACGTCAAAAATACGAAAAGGAATTAAAGAAAGCTACAGTGTGGGATTGACAGGGATGAACTCGGAAATGTCACCCCCCGACGCCGCGAACTCTCACTGCCAGGGCCGCGACGGGAAAGGGCAGCATTATGATTCCGATCGTGCGCGGTAGTCCACTCGGAACTGCACGCTCCCGAAAGAGCACTGCCGCGAATGAATTGCATCCAGTGGGGACGTCCACAAATTCAGCTCATTTGGACGGATATTCTTGGGCACCGACTTCATATGCTTCCTGCAGCCAGGTCTTGATCTCGCTGAGTAAGTATGCCGGTGCTTTGTGCCTATACCCATCCGTTTCTCTTGTACATCTGATACCCGATCTCGAGAGCCTCTTTGATCAGGCTCTGCAAGGTCTTGTCCAATTTCTTGATGTGGAAGCAGGATTTCCCTTTCAGGGTTGCGAGTAGTTCGGGCTTGAAGAATTTCTTAGCTTCGACATCGGTGTAAACGGGCATATAATAGAAACCGACGTAGTTACTTTGAATAATTACTCCTGCGAAGAAAACCCCCTTCCTTTCTCTCCCTGCAATCACCAGGTCCTTGATCGACCATAAGCCGTACCGCGAATTAAGATCGCTCTTCGCGACGAATGGTGGTTCGTATTTCTTCAAGAGCTTCTTGAGTGCTTGAAAGATTTCTCTGCGGCTTCGTTCCATTTTCTGTCTCGTATTTTTTTCATTCCTCAGTGTACAGACACCCGCTCGAGCTTAATGAGACTACAATCTTTCCACAATAGTCGAAATCCCCTGTCCGACACCAATGCACATCGTCGCTAATCCGTATTGAGCTTTTCTCCGCCTCATCTCATGAAGTAGCGTTGTCATCATTCGTGCACCGGTGCAGCCCAGGGGATGGCCGAGAGCGATCGCGCCGCCGTTGACGTTCAACCGGGTGTAGTCAATCCCGAGGTCGCGGATTACTGCAATAGATTGTGAGGCAAAGGCTTCATTCAGCTCTATCAAGTCGATGTCTTCAAGCTTCAGGTTGGCTTTCTTGAGCGCGATTTGAGTGGCCGGCACCGGTCCGATTCCCATGTAGCGTGGATCGATGCCGGCAACTCCTGTCGAGACGATGCGCGCCATTGGCTCGAGGCCGAGGTCTCTTGCCCTTTTCTCACTCATGATTAAGAGGGCCGCGGCACCGTCGTTGAGTGGAGAGGAATTGCCTGCGGTCACGGTTCCATTGTTTCTAAAGACAGGAGGGAGCTTGGAGAGTTTTTCTATTGATGTGTCAGGCCGTGGGCCTTCGTCATCCTTCACCACAACAGGCTCACCCTTCTTCTGCGGAATTTCAACGGGAACGGTCTCGTCTTGAAACTTGCAATCTTTCTGCGCCTTGACTGCTTTCATGTGACTGTTGAAGGCGAATTCATCCTGCTCTTCTCGACTGATTCTGTATTTCTCCGCAACGTTTTCTGCCGTCTCTCCCATGCTTTCGAGTGGAAACAACACTTCCATTCTCGGATTTGGGAATCGCCAACCGAGTGCAGTGTCGTACGCAGTCAAATTTCCGTGGCTTCCAGTGAAATTCTTCGGCAAGGCATACGGTGCTCGACTCATGCTCTCGACACCCCCCGCGATGATGATATCGAGATCGCTGGACCAGATAGCACGCGCCGCGTGGTTGATTGCATCGAGGCTGGAGCCACAGAGTCGGTTGATTGTATCAGCAGGAACAGAGTAGGGGAGGCCTGCCAGCAGAGCCGCCATTCTCCCAACATTTCGATTGTCTTCTCCCGCCTGATTCGCACACCCCCACATCACATCTTCGATGATTGCCGGGTCAATCTTCGTGCGGTCAATGAGGGCCTTAAGAACAAGAGCACTCATATCATCAGGCCGCACTTCGCGCAACGCCCCGCCGTATTTCCCGACGGGAGTCCTTACGGCGTCAATGATAAAGGCCTCTTCCGAATGCTTCAAAGGCATGCGTGTTATGCGATCAGAGCTTTCTCAATAATAATACAAATGAGGAGAAGAAACAATTCAAAAACACTTGTCGTCGGTGTAGATGCGGAAGGCG
>JBBIJH010000180.1:0-5602 GCA_037446075.1 Ignavibacteriales bacterium | reverse complement strand
ATCCTCCGTGAGGTCCCTATCTTCGAGCGGGGGATCCTTTCTCCATCGCTAAGGAATAGTTCCCCCCGGGTCAAACGTAAGCCATTCAACTTCTTGCTGATCTGGAACGCCTCACAGAACTTCGCCGGCCCGTTTGCCAGATCTGCTTCGTGTTTTTCACGGGCGGTGAACCCTCGATTTCTTCTCATCTCCTCAATCCCCTCGATTGGTTCAACAGCTCGGATTAAGACGGCGGCAGGATATCCCTCGCGCTCCGTCACGACGTTGAAGCAATAGTGCATTCCGTACGTGAAGTAGACGTACGCTCGACCTCCTTCCTCGAACATCACCTTGTTCCTTTCCGTCCTACCTCTGTATGCGTGGGATGCAGGGTCGTTCGGACCGATGTAGGCCTCGGTCTCTACAATCTTTCCAACGAGCACTTTCTGGCTGTACTTGCGGACAATATACTTGCCCAGGAGAGATCTTGCTACTTGGAACGTCGGACGCAGGTAAAAGGAACGGGGGAGTGGCTTCCAAGCACGACGAGGCATTCTTACTTGGAGAACTCTCTGATGATCTTCTGAATCTCTTCTTCTGTAATCCCAGCACCGTACGTCGGTGGTTTCTTCACATGTCCTCCCGACGGACTCTTTTTCTCAGAGACGCTTTCTCCCCTCTTCATCACCGGGGGGTTACCCGCCTTCAAGCGGATCCGTTCGTCAATTTCTTCCAGCCAGGTCTTCTCGACGGGGCGGAAATGCCTTGCAAGCTCCCGTGTCGCCGGCGGTGCACTCATTCTCTCGGCGGGATTGATTGGATTGGTCTCATACGCGAGTCGCTTGATCTGGATTAGATGTCGTGCCGTGACGTTATCGGAAATGATGGAGCCGCCAAGCGTCCCGGGGCCAAGTGTCATCGATGGGTCGAGGCCCGTCGTGTAGCCAACGGCGCCCAGAGCAGCTTGCGTGTTCACCAGGATACGGAATGAGGGCTTCTCAAGCGCGAATTTCATGATGATATCCTCATCCTTCGAGTGGATGACGAGCGTGTGACCGAGCCCTCCAAACTTCAACAACTCGATGCAACGATGACAGGCATCTCTCCAACCGTCTTCGGTATAGAAAGAGAGTACGGGCGAGAGCTTTTCCCGTGAGAGAGGATATTCTCTTCCAACCCCTCTCAGCTCGGCGATCAGCAAGTTCGTGTCAGGAGGGACATCGAAGCCTGCCTTGTGTGCGATGTAAGGGGCGGGCTTTCCCACCACTTCAGGATTTATCGTTCCGCGGAAGTCGAACATTGTCGTATCTAACTTTGCGCGTTCTTCGGGTGTGACGAAGTAGCCGCCGTGCCTTTTAAATTCTTCGACGACTTGTGCCTTTACAGGCGCATCGCAGACCACCCCTGACTCCGTCGAGCATAGAGTGCCGTAATCAAACAACTTGCCGGAGACAACGTCCGCGACCGCTTTCTGGATATTCGCTGTTCGCTCGATGAAAACGGGCACGTTTCCTGACCCCACACCATAGGCTGGCTTCCCGAGGCTGTACGCATCTCGGACCATTGCGGTGCTGCCTGTCGCCAGAATCACATCCACATCGCGATGAGCAAGGAGTTCTTTTGTTCCTGGCATTGTGACGACGGACATACAGGAGACGAGGCCACGCGGGGCGCCTTCTCTCTCTGCTGCATCCGCCAGGATTCGAACGGCCTCGCATGTGCATTTCACTGCTCTGGGGTGAGGGCTTGCTACAATGGCGTTCCTCCCCTTGAGGCTGATGAGCGCTTTGAACATCACAGTGGAGGTGGGATTTGTCGATGGGATCAGCGCAGCCACAACCCCCATTGGCTCGGCTATTTCAATGATTTTTCGCTGGGGATCCTTTCCAATAACTCCAACGGTCTTGAGATTCTTGATCGATTCCCAGGTCCACTTTGTCCCGAACTCGTTCTTGAGTTTTTTGTCTTCGGGTTTCCCGAAGCCTGTCTCCTCGCATGCCATTCTCCCAAGATCGGCAGCAGCGGCATAGCCCGCTTGAGCCATTGCCCGGCAGATACGATCGACCTTCTCTTGCGAGAAGTTCCGGAACTCCAGCTGCGCCTCGACGGCGCGCTTTACAAGGTCACGAGCTTCCTGAATCGATTGGAGGTCTTTGTCCATGGACATTCGGTTGGGTGCGTTTCTACAGTTTTAGGCTGTATTCCGAACTTTCAGTGCCATCATCAATGCGTTTTTCCTCACGATGATGTCTCTCCGCTTGGGATTGATTCGAATGTCATAGATTTGCATGAAATCATGGCCGAGCAGGATCTCGTAATCCGGGTCCAATACCTCGTCAGGAACCACATAACACAAGTGAGGTACCCAAAGCCCGAGCATTTGTACTTCGATCCTTGCCATGGAAGACGCCTTAAATCTCCCATCTCCCAGACTGCGGAAAACATCCGGGACGGACAACTTGAGGACCTCTTTCATTCCGCCTGCCGCAGACTCTTTGATAAAAGTCCGCGGTGAGCCGGAATCGAAGTACAGCTTTCGCCGACGGGAGCGTTCTTTGCTGGTTGATCGTACGGAAAACCTTTTGATTATATCTCCCATAAACGCCTCGGATTATTGGTCACCGGGGACTACACCCTTTTCCTGACATAATTATATCGCTTCGCTTTCTCAGATGCAATCCCTTTCCAAGACTGGCATTAGTCGGTCATCTTACGGGATGAGATGGGACTCTCTACCCCACAAATTCAATCCGGTCTTCTCATCCAGCTTCCGCTCAAGCAGTTTTCCTTCGAGTTGCTCAATCAAGACCTCACACGCAAAAACGATGGTTCCTGGGGAAACGTGGCCGCCAAAGGACTGTCCCTTTCGATCTGCGAAGGTTGCGTGCATGTGGACAAAAGGTTTACCGTCTTTCAAGCTTACGTTGCCGGTGCAGTTGAGAATCTCAAGGTGTTTCTTGAAAGTGATCGGCAAATACTTCTGCTTTTTCTGGTCATAGTACGCCAGTGCCGCTTGCGACACTGCACCAAGTGCCGTGATTCTTCCTACGCTGATGTCTTCCTCAGTGCAAATCTTTGTCACGCTCTCATAAAGATCAGAGCCTGATGGAAGTTGCCCCATGAAGATTCGCTTGGTTCGATACGAGTCCCGGCTCATAGAGAGTTCGCCTCTTAATTCGTGAGATACATCGGGTTTGGAAGCTTGAACGTTTTCTCGGCGTAGCCCCCCTCGAGGTCGCTCATCTGGTCCCCGATGTTGGCAATGATGCGATAGCCCCTTTCCGTGATCTCTTTTCTTATCCGGCTCTTATAGACGGCGGTCGGCTCGCGCTTTCCCTCTGGTCGTAGATAAAGACTGTCCCAGTCAGCATAACCAGCGCGGAGGAGGTTTTTCTGGATCGGTGCTCTTAGGTTCTCCGTGTTTCCGCTGACGAAGAAGACCGCCATGGCATTGGACTTCGCCCATCTGAAAAGCTCCAGCGTTGGGAGAATCGGCTCGGCCTCAGATTTCCGAAGCCATTCGTTCCACGTAGCTCGCGAGTAACCAAAGTCATACTCCATCTCGTACTTGAGATGCGAGAGAGAAGTTTCATCTACGTCCAGGACAATGGCGTTTCGATTCTTGGATCCCATGTTCTTTGCGATGTAGTTTCGAGCCCGCTCTACCACTGAGCGGAGGTCTTCCATATAGTTCTCGGAGGTCACATACTCCCTTACTTCTTCCTTGCACAATGCAAGATTTCGTGGTTCCCGGCTCTCGGTGTTAGACAGGGAGAGGGAGCTTACTGAAACGAGGATGAATAGGGCGGGCTTGAGAAAAGTGTGATTCTTCATAAGGAGATCTGCTTAAGTTTGGAACAACAGAATCGCTTCAAGCTTGCCCCGGATCGCTCGGGGCCAGTGGGAGCTCTTCCTGTAGGCTCCGGGTCTTCAAGGTTTTTCCAAAGTGTTGATAAGCCAACCTCGTGGCTTCTCTCCCTCGGGCCGTCCGCTTGATGAAGCCTTCTTGTATGAGATACGGCTCATAAACTTCCTCGATCGTGCCCGGTTCTTCTCCTACTGCAACGGCAAGTGTATTCAAGCCGACGGGTCCACCGGAGTATTTATCGATGATGGTGAGAAGAATGCGCTTGTCCATTTCGTCAAAGCCGTGTTCATCGACTTCGAGAGCTTTCAGGGCATGTTCGGTAACCTCTTTTGTAATCACTCCACGATGGGCTTTCAGGCGTTCATCGGCTTGGGCGAAATCGCGGCAGCGCCGTAGCAGCCGATTGGCAATGCGTGGTGTTCCTCGCGAACGTTTTGAAAGTTCTCTGATCCCGTCGGGAGTCACCTCGACCCCCAACAAGCCTGCGGAGCGTTCGATGATCTTAGAGAGGTCTTCGGGGGGATAGTAATCGAGGCGATTCGTGACACCGAAGCGGGAGCGTAAGGGGGCAGAGAGGAGTCCGGCACGCGTCGTGGCGCCGACAAGCGTATACTTCGGGAGTGAGAGCTGAATCGTTCGTGCACTTGGACCGGAGTCGATGATAATGTCAAGGCGATACTCCTCCATCGCTGCGTAGAGATATTCTTCGACGACGGGATTCAGGCGATGGATTTCATCGATGAAGAGAACGTCGCCTTCCTGCAGGTTTGTGAGGATCCCCGCAAGGTCACCGGGGCGGTCCAGAACGGGACCGGAGGTCGTCTTGATATCTGAGCCCAGCTCGTTGGCAATGATGTAGGCCAGTGTTGTTTTTCCTAAGCCCGGAGGCCCGGTGAAAAGACAGTGGTCGAGCGCTTCTTTCCTCTTTTTGGCGGCTGCGATGAACACCTTGAGGTTCTCGACGATATTTTTCTGGCCCACAAAATCTTCGAAGGCAAGCGGACGAAGGGTCTGATCGAACTCTACTTCATTCTCCAGTCGTTCCGGCGAGGTTGTATCCGATTTTCGCATGTGTCGATTCTCTTTAAGAAATCATTTGCTCGCGTGGCGCAACGCTCGCTTGATTAGTTCTTCCAATCCCAACGTATCGTGGCTCCCGTCGGTCTTCTGGAGTGCAAGCCTGATGGCCTTCTCGGCAACGATGCGAGTATAACCGAGAGAGGTGAGGGCAAGGAGAGCCTCGTGCCGGACGGCAGCGGCCTTATCTCCCACGACAGGGACTTCTTCCTCTAACTTAGCGATCTTGTCTCGGAGCTCAAGGATCAGTCGCTCGGCGATTTTCTTTCCAACACCGGGGATCGCCATCAATCCCGAGTAATTGCCCTTGACGATATGATTCTTCAGTTCGTTTACCCCGATGCCGGAAAGGATTCCCTGTGCCATCTTGGGTCCGATACCGGAGATTGAGATCAGCATTCTGAACAAATCTCGTTCGGTGGTCGTCGCGAACCCATAGAGTTGCATCGCATCTTCACGGACATGCAGGTGGGTAAAGATCTTGACCGGATTACCAATCTCACCGAGCGCGGCATATGTCGACAGGGGAATCGCGACTGCGTAGGCGACGCCGTTTACATCGACGGTGACCTCCGTGGGAGATTTTTCTGCCAGCGTGCCCTGAAGGTAAGAGATCATCAGGAAAAATGAAAAATGAAAAATGCAAAATTGAAATTCGCCATCACCACGACCTGATCG
>JBBIJH010000179.1:0-5604 GCA_037446075.1 Ignavibacteriales bacterium | reverse complement strand
AGCATGACATCTCCGATGGGGTGCTATACCTGATAAAAGAGGGAATCGCGGATCCGAGGCGTGTTGGAATTTATGGCGGTTCTTACGGCGGCTATGCAACACTCGCTGGGCTTGCGTTCACCCCAGAGCTTTATGCTGCAGGGGTTTCGTATGTTGGTCCGTCGAACATCATCACGCTTCTGAACACCATTCCTCCGTACTGGGCTCCAATCAAGAAAATTTTTGATGTCCGTGTAGGCGATCAGAACAATCCCGAAGACAAGAAACGCCTTGAGGAACAATCTCCCTTGAACTCGGCGAAAAACATAAGGGTTCCTTTGCTCGTTGTGCAGGGAGCCAACGATCCACGGGTCAAGAAATCTGAATCTGACCAGATCGTTGTTGCTGTTCGAGATCAAGAGAAACCGGTTGAGTACTTAGTTGCGCCTGATGAAGGACATGGATTCGCCGGACGGGAGAACAGGCTTGCTTTCTACACAGCTCAGGAGCGGTTCTTCGCGAAGCACCTCGGCGGTCGATTCCAGGAATCAGTGGCTCCCGAAATCCAGAAAAAGCTCCAGGCCCTCACAGTCGACGTAAAAACTGTGACGATGCCTATGGCCGTGAAAACCGAGGCTGCAGCGTCGGCAATGTCGGCATTCGACGGGGCAGCTGTGAAGGCGATCACTTCTCACTATGCACTAAAGATGAGCACGATGGGGCGAGAAATCAGCATGACGACCACGAGGTCTTTGTCGGAAGGATCATTCGAGGGGAGGAAGGTCTGGCGAGTCATCGAGGAGTCAAGCAGTCCGATGGGCACGGTCGTTGATACGCTTGATCTGGATAGGACGACACTGCTTCCGATTCGCCGCGCAGGAAAGCAGGGGATGGCGACGATGTGGTTCAAGTTCAGCAACGAGGGCGTAGAAGGAAAAATCCTGGCAGGCGGCCAGGAGATGCCAATCAGCGCAAAGTTAGGTGGGCCAGTGCTTTCCGAGGGGGTGGGTGTCGAGATCCCTGTGTGCACTCTACCACTAGCAGAAGGATATTCGGCATCCATCAATATATTCAACACGATGCGGGCTATGGCGCGGAAGTTGACCGTGCGGTTTACAGGTACGGAGAGGGTGACAGTCTCGGCGGGTACATTCGATACGTACAGAGTGGAGATTATACCTGAGGACGCCGAAGGCGGTGGAACGAAACTCTGGATCGCTCGAGATGATCGTCGTACCGTGCGATCGGAGACTCAACTTCCTGCACAAATGGGCGGCGGGACGCTGGTAGCTGAATTGACGAAGTGATAAGTGCTCGCGGAAGAAGGAAAACATAATATTGGGGTCACGGAGAGCCCACGTCGTTACACAGAGAAAAGCCAGGTATAACCCCTCTGTGAATACTCTGGGTATCCCTGAGTGAGGGTTTTTCATCCTGACCTTATCAACAGTGGATCGCGAGAGAACCCACGCAAGCACCTCTCGCACTCTTTCAGATCCGCCCGCCAACGAGGGGTAGGAGGTGGGGGTGATCGTGAATAAGTCTGGGTTTGTGCATTGATAAAGAGGGCATTGTTTTCGAAAGGCGTCCTCAGCTTCAGAAGTTGCGAAGAATGAATGACGAGAACCTGCCGGGCGTATCGGCGACCGACCACATCCTGACGGCCGGTGGAATGACTGCACCATTGGCGCACGTAGCTGCAGTCACTGTCGTTGGCGCACTTTATCCGCGCTACAATCACCTCTCCAAAGCGATGAGCGCACTCGGCGCGCAAGCGGCTCTTTTTCGGGCTATCTTTGGCTCTGGTGCCCTGCTCGCAAGAGCACTGGCAATTACCTTTTCAGTGGCCATGTGCCGGCAACTCAAGAGCCGTTCGTTCTGCCTCACTACTGCTGCGCTTACCACGATCGGCGTAGGCCGCATCTTTAGCGTTGTCTTCCCCTGTGACCCAAGAAAAAATTCCTTTTCGACTTCAATAACTGCTTCGTGTTTCCTGGTATCCTATATCTTCTTGGATCGATGCGTATAGGGCCGTCTGAGGCTATCGGGCAATCACGTGTGGATACACTCCGAACGATCATGCAGACGATCAGGTTCATTCGGCACCTTGAAGAGCTCCAATTTGAAGCGATGGAAGGGAATAACCTTGCCGCTCTCGACGCACTCTTGGGAGATGATCCCAGATACGCTCATCCGGATGACAACACTGAGACGAAGTCGGAGTTTCTTGAGCATCTGCGAACGGGCAAACTCCGATACAAGTCTATTGACATCGTTCAAGTGAAGACGCGAGTCTATGGAACACAGCGGTGCTGACAGGTCGGGCCAAAGTGCATATGACGGTGAAAAACAAACAGTGGAACCTTGAGTTTCTCTTCGCAGACGTGTACGGGATGAGAGATGGTCGTTGGCAGGTGGTGGCGTGGCACCCGACTGCCTTACCGCAGCCGTAACCTCGAGTAACTATCTCAGAGATGGCAGTAAGCATACGGGAAAACTCCACCGTGCTGTTCCAGGGCGATAGCATCACCGACTGTGATCGCAATCGGAGCGACCCACTCGATCTTGGTCGCGGGTATGCGATGATGGCAGCGTCCTGGTTCATGGCACTCTATCCTCAGCTGAATGTCAAGTTCTTAAACCGGGGTGTCAGCGGAGATCGGACGAAGGATTTGCTCCAGCGCTGGGAGAAGGATTGCCTCGCACTGAAACCTGATGTGGTCTCTATTTTGGTGGGAATCAATAATACCTGGCGTCGGTACGATAGCAACGACCCAACTCCCGTTGAGCAATTTGAGGAAGAGTACCGGAGGCTGCTGGAATTGACCAGACGCAATTTGAATGCACGCATAATGCTCTGTGAGCCATTTCTTCTGTCGGTCTCGGCTCAATCTGCCGCAATGAGGGAAGACTTGGATCCGAAAATTGAGGTCATACGGAAACTAAGTGAAGAGTTTCAAGTTGGCTTGGTCCCTTTGGATCGCATTTTCAGGGACGCGTGTGGTCGCCAGCAGCCGGCGTACTGGGCCCCTGATGGGGTTCATCCGTCGCTGGCGGGACACGCCCTGATTGCAGGCGCATGGTTGCAGCATGTGGAGGTGTGAGGACGTAATCCTCAATGTGAAACCAGTCCTGCGCATGTTTTGTCCGGTTCTAGGAACACACCGAGGAGGACGTGTGAAGCGATGAATTGCCGCCAATGTGAAGGAATCGAAAAGTTTTTCGGCCGGAAAGAAGCTGAGCGCCGGCTGCGGAGGTACAGGAAAAAAGGCCCACCGAAAACTACCCAGCTGCTTATCGAGGCCATCCGTTCTTACGGTGTCGAAGGTCAGACGCTGCTGGACATCGGCGGTGGAGTCGGCACCATCTCCCATGAACTGCTTTCCTCGGGATTAGTATACGCTATGGACGTCGATGCTTCGTCGGGCTATCTGGAGGCAGCACAGACGGAAGCACGGCATCGCGGAACATTAGATCGTATCGGGTTCCGGCATGGCGACTTTGTGGATCTTGCGGGCACGATCGAAGCCGCAGACGTTGTAACGCTGGACCGGGTGATTTGTTGTTACCACGACATGCGATCTCTTGTGGAGCTTTCCTTGGCTCGTGCTCGAAAACTCTATGGATTGGTTTATCCACGGGATGGATGGTGGACGAAGCTGGCCGCCGTGGTTGGAAATTTCCTTCTTCGCGTTACATGAAATGCGTTTCTTAGGTTCGTTCATCCAACGAATGCAGTGGATGCGATCGTCCGCCGCAATGGGTTTCAGCCGGTCTTTTGGGAGAGAGGCTTCTTGTGGCAGGTGGTTCTGTATTGTCGTAATGGTAGGATGAGTGTGCGAGGCACTTCCGTCGCGGTTCAAACGTAGAAAGTCCCTCGGACATGCAAAACAGTTCGACTCTGCGACACACCTTCCGACAAGGAGACTACGGCGGGGGTGCGTCGCAGAGTGCATCTGCTTCCCTGACGCAATCAAGAAAGGACAGCCATGCCCTGGAAAAAACCCGACCGCGAACTACAGCTTCTCCTGGTCCTCCTCGACGAGGCCTACGAGAGGAAGTCCTGGCATGGGCCGAATCTGAGAGGGTCGATTCGGGGTCTCAGTGCGAAGCAAGTCGCATGGAGACCAGGCCCTGGTCGACACAATATCTGGGAAATCGTTGTCCATGCGGCGTACTGGAAGTACGTCGTCCGCAGGAGGTTGCTTGGAGAGAAGAGAGGCTCTTTTCCACTCAGAGGCAGCAACTGGTTCAAACGGCCGATCGATGCGACAGAGAAGAGTTGGCGTGATGATGTGAAGATGCTCGAAGAAATTCATCGCAGCATGCGAGATGCGATTGCGGGATTGGGTCCGAAAGCGCTTCACATGCGGCCGCCGGGGGCTCCGATGAACGCACCTTCCAACGCGGCGTTGATCTACGGTATCGCCTACCACGACGTGTACCACGCAGGCCAGATCCAGCTTCTAAAACGCTTGCAGAGATGACACGCGCTCAGCCGCAGACCCTTGCCTTTGAAACCTTCGCCCACCGAAGTCTCAACTATCTTTCTCGCATGGTTGACCAGAACGGGCAGCCTTATTTCAATGTCTTCTGGACTGATCCCGCAGAGGCTGCGCACGACTGGCCCGACTTCATCGATGTGACCAGCCGGCAGCTACAGGCGGCAATTATGGCCAGGCACATGACAGGCCAAGAGTTGCCCATCGAACGAGTTTGGTACGAAAGGCTTCTTTCCCATCGCGATGCGCCGTCTGGGCTCTTTTTTCGACCCAAAACACCGTACTGTAATGACACGATAGACCTTGCGGAGCAGGCGCTTGCGCTTTACGCCCTTGTGACAGCCTTCGTTGATTATCAGGATAAATCTCTGCGTGATATTATCTTTACGATGGTTGATGGACTGTGGCAGAAAGCGAAGGCGGGGGCTTTTGACAAGCGTGAATACATATCAGCGCCGGGATTTATGCTCAAGAGCTTAATGGTATGCGCTCGATATATGCAGAACGGTCAGGCTCTGGACTTGGCTCGCGACTTCGTGCAGAAAGTGTTTTCCGGTGACGTAGTTTTCACATCTGATAATAGAATCCGCCGCGGTGCTCACATGCACTCTACGCTTCGGGCTCTGGTCGGGGCCGCCGATTACGCACTCACCGCTAACGATGAAGAAGTTTATCAGAAAGTGCGAACCCTTTTTGAGCATGTGCACTCTCTGGGAACTGCCTTCGGGTTCGTCCCGGAAGTGGTTGAGCGCCAGGGAGACGTGATTTCTTGCGAGACCTGCGCAATTATGGATTATCTCGGCCTTGCCGCTACACTTGCGAACCACGGGAATCCCGAATACTGGGACATTGTCGAGCGCACCGCAAGAAACCACCTGATCGAGAGTCAGGTCGTCGATGTCTCCTGGTTGGTCTCTGATCCGAACAGGCCGGACACGGAGCAATTCACATGGAGGGACATCGGTGCGAGAATGATCGGAGGTTTTGCCGGGTGGAGTTCTCCCAATCATCTTCTTGCGGCGCAGGAAACTTTAAACGCACACTGGGGAGGACCGGAGCTTCGTGACAAGCCGCGGGCATTTCAAAACTGCTGTGGTGGCTCGGGTATCCATGCGCTTTATAT
>JBBIJH010000178.1:0-5637 GCA_037446075.1 Ignavibacteriales bacterium | reverse complement strand
ATCATTCAGGCATCTAAACTAATCATTACAGAATGGATTGACAACTTGTTCTTTTCGATCGGCGTGGGCGTGGGTGCAGCGACTTGGTTCTATGTTTTGTTGAAATTCTTCCATGAGCGAAGCGCATCCGTAAAGCCTGAAACGCTTCATCGATTGACTGTCCTTGCAGGTTACTTGCTTCTCATCTTTGCAGGTTACCTCGGTTACGAACTCGTCACCGGACTCATTCACCAGTAGGTGAATTCTAACTTACCCTGAATTGAGTAGACACAATTCCGAGGAGATCCATGCCCGTTGCTTCTTCCGGAGACATTGAGTCGGTTCTGAAAGAGAACCGAATCTTTAGGCCTAGTCCGCAATTTAGCGAACAGGCCTACATTAAGAGTTTTGCTCAGTATAGAAGAATCTATTCTCAATCCGTGACTGACCTAGAAAAATTCTGGGGGAAGATCGCCGATGAGCTTACTTGGTACAAAAAGTGGACGAAAGTTCTCGACTGGAAATATCCCTTTGCAAAGTGGTTTGTGGGCGGCAGAACAAACATCTCGTACAACTGCATTGACCGACATATCTCAGGCTGGCGAAGAACGAAGGCCGCCATCATTTGGGAGGGAGAACCAGGAGATCAACGGGTGCTGACGTATCAAGATCTGCATCGCGAGGTTTGCAAGTTTGCGAACGTATTAAAGGGATTGGGGATCAAGAAAGGTGATCGTGTTACGATCTACATGCCGATGGTGCCGGAACTGCCGATTGCCATGTTAGCGTGCGCACGAATTGGTGCCACGCACAGCGTGGTGTTCGGTGGATTCAGTGCCGATGCCGTCAAGGATCGGATTAACGATTCACAGTCTAAGCTGGTGATCACTGCGGACGGAGGAAATCGACGGGGAGGAATTGTTCCGTTGAAAGCCAACGTAGATGAGGCGCTCCAATCAACCTCCTCTGTCCAAAACGTTGTGGTGTTCCGGCGAACTGGGGCAGAAGTCCGGATGGAATCAGGCCGTGATTGGTGGTGGTCGGAACTAATGGCTACTGCCTCACCCGACTGCGAGGCGGAGAAACTCGACGCGGAACATCCTCTCTACATCCTGTACACGAGCGGGACAACGGGAAAGCCAAAAGGGGTGGTCCATACAACGGGTGGCTACCAAACTGGAGTTTACATCACGACAAAATGGATCTTCGACCTAAAGGACGACGATATCTACTGGTGCACGGCCGATATCGGATGGGTGACGGGGCACAGTTACATCGTTTATGGTCCACTTCTGAACGGTGGAACAACCGTGATGTACGAGGGAGCACCCAATTATCCCGAGCCAGACCGCTTTTGGTCGATCGTTGAAAAGTACAGGATCAACATCTTCTACACTGCGCCCACGGCAATCAGAGCTTTTATCAAGTGGGGCGAACACTGGCCACTGAAGCATGACCTGAGTAGCCTGCGACTGCTCGGAACGGTGGGAGAGCCTATCAACCCCGAGGCTTGGATGTGGTACAACGAGATCATCGGGAAAGGCCGCTGTCCCATCGTGGATACATGGTGGCAGACAGAAACCGGGATGATCATGATCACCCCACTTCCTGGTGCAACGCCCACGAAACCGGGGACTGCCACATTGCCGTTCCCAGGAATTGTCCCGGACGTTGTGAATAAGGAAGGGAAATCTGTGCCACCGAATCAAGGTGGCTATCTGGTGATCAAGAAACCATGGCCTGCCATGTTGCGGACGATCCACGGGGACCCAGAACGATACAAGAGACAGTATTGGTCAGAGATCAAAGGTATGTACTTTACGAGCGACGGTGCCAGAAAGGACGAGGACGGCTATATCTGGATCATGGGAAGAGTCGATGATGTCATCAATGTGGCAGGACATCGATTGGGAACGATGGAAGTTGAGAGCGCGCTAGTTAGTCATCCGTCCGTAGCAGAAGCTGCCGTGGTGGGCCGACCGGATGAGCTGAAGGGTCAGGCAATCTGCGCCTTTGTCACACTGGAAGGTGGCACGACTCCTACCCCTGAATTGAAGGAGGAGCTCCGTCAACACGTGGCCAAGGAAATTGGAGCGCTGGCGAAGCCAGATGACATTCGCTTTACAGAGGCACTCCCGAAGACCAGAAGTGGAAAGATCATGCGCCGGCTCTTGCGCGAGATCGCCGCGGGCAGTGAAACGGTCGGAGATGTCACGACGCTGGAGGACTTTTCGGTTCTTGAGCGACTGAGGGCTGAGGAGGAAGAATAGTCACCTGCGATCGCACCTCCTGCTCAGCGTTACCTTCGATCTATCCTCTCAAAGATCATGCCCACTGTCTATTGTACATCTTTCGATTCCTTGATAGGGCCTGTTTATGTAGCCTCGACAGATAGGGGAGTATGCAAGATTAGCATTCCCAAGGAGACAAAGAAGGATTTCCTTCGATGGCTGGTCAAGCATTTCTCGGAAGACGAGGTTGTGGACAATCGAACCAAGAACCGGGAGATCATTGATGAGCTTACGCGTTACCTGAACGGAAAGCTGGTGAAGTTCCGTTGTTCTCTAGACCAAACCGGGACGCCATTCCAGATTCGTGTGTGGAGTGAGCTTAAGAAGATCCAATATGGGACGACGGTCACATTCAAGCAGCTTGCTCGAAGAGTCGGCGTTCCGAGGGGATATCAAGCGGTTGGGCGCGCTGTAGCGTCGAATCCATTACCGATCGTCATCCCGTGCCACCGGGTGATAGGTTCCGATGGCTCATTGACGGGTTATTCCGCGGGCGTCAAGACAAAGGAGTTCCTACTTCGTCTGGAAGGAGCGTTAATTCTGTGATTGATTCGTGATTGTCATTTCTGCTCCTTCAACCCGGAAGCGATCTCGGGTTTGACGCTCCGGAGATATTTGGGTTCTCCAAACGCAGAGAGAGATGATTCTGGGCTACCTGACTTAAAGATCTTGCGCTTCATTCTGGCCGGCGATATCTTGCACGCGGACCTCTTATAGCTGGACTACTCATGCCCGCAGGACTTAGTCCCGATTCTTCAACCCCATTCCTGAAGGACCTCAATCCGGCTCAACTTGCTGCTGTTCAGGCCGCCGAAGGACCGGTCATGATCATCGCAGGGGCTGGCTCCGGGAAAACCCGCGCTCTGACGTACCGCGTTGCTTATCTGATTTCACTTGGCGTGCGGCCTTATGAAATCCTGGCCCTGACATTCACGAACAAGGCAGCGAAGGAGATGAAGAGCCGGATCGTCGACCTCGTCGGGCCGAAAAGCCAGGAGGTCTGGATGGGTACGTTTCACTCCATCTTTGCCCGAATCCTTCGCGTAGAGAGTCAGAAGATCGGGTTTGGCCGGAACTTCACAATCTACGATTCGGATGATAGCTTGAGCCTCATCAAGAGTATTATGGGATCGCTGGGGATACCGCAGCAGCAATTCAACCCACACGCCATCCGTGCGCGCATCAGTCTCATGAAGAATCAAGTAATCTCTCCGCGCGAGTACCGTCGTCGCGCCGGGGATCTCTTCGAGGAGACCACGGCCCAAGTGTACGAAGAGTACGACAAGAAACTCCGTGCGAACAATGCGATGGATTTCGACGACCTCCTCATCAAACCGATCGAGCTGTTCGAGCGGCATCCACAGACGTTGGAAAAGTACCAGCATCGGTTCAAGTATATCCTCGTCGACGAATATCAAGATACGAACCGGGCACAGTATTTCCTGATCCAGAATCTGGCCGCTGACCACAGGAACGTGTGCGTCGTGGGCGATGACGCCCAGAGCATCTACAGTTTCCGCGGGGCGGACATTCGGAATATCCTTGATTTTGAGAAGGATTATCCGGACTGCAAGGTGTTTCGGTTGGAGCAGAACTACCGTTCGTCGAGGATGATCCTCGCAGCGGCGGACCAAGTCATCAAGAAAAATCGTGAGCAGATCCAGAAGAATCTCTGGACGACCAATCCTATGGGGGAGTCGATTACAGTTCTCGAGTGTGAGGATGAAAAGGATGAAGGCTACCAGATCGCGGAGCGAATTCAGCACCTGAGTGTAAAGTTGAAGCTGGATCTTAAGAGCTTTGCCATCCTCTATCGGACGAATGCTCAATCTCGATCGCTGGAAGATGGCCTGAGACGAAGCGGCATCCCTTACACGATTGTTGGAGGGGTTGAATTCTACAAGAGGAAGGAAATCAAAGATATCCTTGCCTACCTGAAAGTCATTGTGAATCCGCGGGATGATGAGTCTCTACTTCGTATCATCAACTACCCTCCTCGAGGTATTGGGGCGACCACTGTACAGAAGCTCCGCTCCCTCGCTACCAGATACGATAAAACCCTTTTTGAGGTGCTTCTCGAAAATAAGCTGATCAGGGAATTCAGCGGAAGGATGCAAAGCAACCTCCAGCAATTTGCCAATCTGCTAACGAAGTACGCTCAACTGAAACTACAAATCTCCGCCAGTGAGCTTGCACGAGCGTTAGTTGATGATTTGGGAATCCTAAGAGAGTTCAAGAGCGAAGGAACTCCGGAAGCGATGGCCAGATGGGAGAACGTTCAGGAACTACTTTCGGCAATTACAGAATTCTCTCGCGATGGAGGACTCGGCACTCTTGCAAATTTTCTGGAGGAGGTTTCCCTCATCAGTGACATTGATACGTGGATCGAAGAAAGAAATGCCGTCACGCTCATGACGCTACACAGCGCGAAAGGGCTGGAGTTCCCGGTGGTTTTCATCGCGGGCCTTGAGGAGGGTCTCCTTCCATTCTACCCGGCGGAAATCGATCGAGTGGAGCTTGAGGAAGAGAGACGGCTGTTCTATGTGGGCATGACCAGGACGATGCGAAAATTGTTTCTCACCTACACGCAGAGCCGAGTCCGGTATGGGGAGGTTACCTTTCCGGTGCGATCGCGTTTTCTGGATGAGATTTCTCCTGAGCTTCTGCATTTCGAGAGAGGAAGTGCAAAGAGGAGAGGGCACCCGCGCCGGGAAGCAGAGAGAACCAGGGGAGCCGAGTCCAGCCGTCTGTACTCCATCGAGAGGGAGTACGTCCCGGCTATCGAACAGGATTTCCACCAGGAAGGATCCGATCGTGCAGCCGTTCTTAGACGGGATTCAACAGGCGCGAAAAGAATCAAAGTCGGGTGTATCGTCGAGCACGAAAGTTTCGGCAGAGGGCAGGTCTTGCTCCTCACCGGCCGAGGGGAGAGCGCGAAAGCAGTTGTAAAATTCGAACACTACGGTCAGAAACACCTGATGCTGAAATATGCGAACCTGAAACTCCTGTGATTCAACCTCTCCTTCAAGAATCTCTGTCAGAAATCCTCGGCGTTTATCCAGAATCTACTTAGCGGTCACGGATTTCGCTGCCAGCACCCTCCGATAGTAGTCCTCGTATTGATCAACCACCTTTTCAGCGTCGAACATTTCGACGGCTCTCTCTCGCGCAGCGATACTGAAGAGACGATGCTTCGCCTCATTCGTTAGAAGCTCCACGGAGTACTTTGCCATCCGTTTGACATCCCCGATCTCTGCAATGTAACCCGTCTGGCCGTGAACAATCAATTCTGGTAGTACTCCCACGCTTGAGGAGATTACGGGCACTCCGCACGCCATCGCCTCCAGGGCAGAAATACCAAAGCTCT
>JBBIJH010000177.1:0-5712 GCA_037446075.1 Ignavibacteriales bacterium | reverse complement strand
TCACATTCACGGGAGCTAATCGCCGAGAATAGTGAGTCGCACATCCGGCTCAAGACAAAAATTTCTAAATCAAGACCGGACCGGAATGTTCCAGCATCATTTGCTCGTGGCGTACAATCGTGAGACCTCATCCCAGTTCACCACATTCCACCACGCAGAAATGTAATCGGCTCGTCGGTTCTGATACTTCAGGTAGTACGCGTGTTCCCAGACGTCCAGACCAAGGACCGGCACTCCGCGCACCTCGGCGATGTCCATCATCGGGTTATCCTGATTTGGAGTCGAAGCAATCACCAGCTTGCAATGCTGCTTTATCAGACAAGCCCAGCCAGAACCAAAACGCCCCATGCCGGCGCTCGAGAATTGTTCCTTGAACTTTTCAAACGACCCAAAGGTCTCATTGATCGCCCGGGCGAGGTCGCCTCCCGGCTCTCCTCCTCCCTTCGGCTTCATCCACTTCCAGAACAGGCAATGATTGTAATGTCCCCCGCCGTTATTTCTTATAGCGACAGGAAGTTTGGAGACGCCGGCGAGTATCTCTTCGATCGGTTTCGATGCCCAGTCACTCCCCTCAAGAGCTTTGTTCAAATTTGTGACGTAGGCACCATGATGCTTGCTATGGTGGATTTCCATTGTCATTGTGTCGATATAAGGCTCGAGAGCATCGTGTGGATAAGGGAGTTCCGGCAATTGGAAAGGCATGGCTTTTCCTCCAAGTTTGAGTGGTGATGAGAAGACACGACTTTTGCGAAGCGCGATTGACGCCCCGGCAAGAAGCGAAGATGTCAGGAAGGTTCTCCGGTGCATGTCTAGAATCCTTTCACCTTGGCAGATTGACGATAGACGAGATTCACCACAATCCAGCCGATAAGGATGACTGCAAGCAGATACAACCAACTATTGACCGCAAATGTCGTAGTCGTGTGGTAATTGATCATCGTCCAGAATAAAGGCACAGAAAGGTACGTATTATGGCGCGAACGCATTCCGGCTAGCGCCACAACCGCTGGGTCGGGGGCGGTTCCTTCCTTCACTGCTGTGATAATTTTTTTCTGCGAAGGCCAGATCCTCATCCACACGTTCGCTGCCATTATCGTCCCAAACATTGCTCCCGTATGAATGACGTAAGCACGGTACGAGAAGTTTCCGAAGTGGATGAAGAGATAAATCACAACACCGATCAGGACAAAGCCTATGACTCCAAAAGCCTTGGCGTTCTTTCCCAGAGGACTCTTTGCGAGAATATCGTAGACGAAAAAGGCGAGCAAAGCTACAGCCAGCATGATGAAACTGCCGGCGGTCCAAGGTTGAACCCCGTCGTCGAACATCAAACCACCGTGGTAGAAAACAAGGATCACGAGCAAGACACCCGTCACCCAGGTAAACGCTGCTGCCCACCGAAACCAGAAGAGAGCACGAGGTAAGAGTTCTGGGACCACTCGTTTTTTTGTGTCGGCGTCCATTGTGCCAGCGAACGGGATGTTTACGAAGTTGAAGAAATACAGCAATCCAATCCATAAGATCCCTGTAGCAACGTGGAGCCAGCGAGACAATATGCTAATAGTTTCCATAGGCCCTCCTAGATGAATGGGATTTGGAAGATGTGAGGTTGGATGGCTTTCTGCCCTCCACTGTTTGGAATATGCGAAAGGCGCGAGAAGAATCGAGCGTCTCGTCCCCGAAGTTCGATAGAGTGATGTATCATATACCAAGTACAGACTGCAGTTCAATTCTATGAGGCTTCGCGCCTTGGCCGCGTGGCAGCGACTCCTTTCGGCCAGACTTCTGTCGGCTCGTTCTCGACGCGAGCTGCATCCTGCTCGTCTATGAGAAACTCCAATTGACGGTGGGCTTCTCGGAGCGCCACCTCCACTTCCTCGACCGTTTCTGCTCTGCTAAAGATGAAACCTAGATACTTCCCGCCCTCGGGGAGCGGAGTCAGTCTCTCTCCCGGAGGAATGGAAATTACAACATCCTCGATATTCTCCACTGCTTTTGCTTCCTCCAGCCCACTGACTTCCTTGAGCACGCCTGCTCTGGGAACAGGGATCATCATCACGCCTGAGGCTTTCCGCTCGCGCTGCAAATTTTCCAGCTGCATTCCCAAAGCGTGCCGCAGCAGGATTTCCTCCAGCGAGACCACACGGCCTCCATCCGACTTGTCAACGAACCGGAGCGCTCGGGAACAATAGCCGCCGATGGACCTTGCAGCGATTTCTATTGGCCAGCAGCCTCGACTGTTGATCCTTAGCTCTGCGTGGATCGGGCCGGTCTTGAGGCCCAGCGCGTGTGCTGCCCTCTCGGTGGTCGAGGCAACCTCCCCCTGGACATCCTCTGGGAGTCTTGATGGAGTAGCGTAGATTGTCTCTTCAAAAATTGGACCCACCAATGCGTCTGGCTTATCGAAGAGTGCCAGCACTCTCAATCTGCCATTCGAGAGTAAGCCCTCAAGAGCGACTTCGCAACCATCGATATACTCCTCGATGAGAATGTGGTTTGAGGCCTCCCATGAACTATATTCGAGAGCCGGGCTTCGAAGAATCTCCCGTATCTTCACGAAGGCCGATACAAGCTCCCTTCTGCCGTTCGCACGGATGACCCCGCGACTAGCTGACAACGTCAAGGGCTTTGCTACACACGGAAAAGTGAACCCGCGGGAACCCTGGACGATTTCCTGCGCAACTGACTCCGCTTCATCTTCGGCAGAGTACAGATGATACCGGGGTTGGCACACGCCGCTCCCCTCAAGCCGTCTCCGCGTCAAGAATTTATCATGAGCGGCGACGACGGATTCTACAGAATTGTGCGAAAGGCCAAGAGATGCAGAGAGTTCAGCCGCGAAGATCGTGCTTTGATCGTCTACGCCTACAACCGCATCGATAGTGTGCTCTCTGGCAAAAGCCTTCACCTCATCGATGGCCTTGCGCAAATTATCATACGCAATTGTGACTAACCCATCTGGGTTAAGGCTAGCGAGGATGTTCGCTTTCTCTGAGGCAATAGTAAACTCAATGCCAAGGCAACGGGCCGCCTCGACAAATGCCTGTGCGCGATAGGATGTCGTTGGTATCAGAAGGAGAACGCGCTTCACGGTTCGAAGAACCTATGCGACCAGAAACCAGAACGATGGATGTGATGCCGATGCTCGAACAAAAAAACGAATCAGTTCTCACCGGAAAAATGAGTTGCCAGGAGACACGCTGAGGAAGTGTTGTCACGAAAGCACCAAATCAGGAAGATTCTAAAACAGGAATGTGCACGCATGGTTATCCTCCTGCCTAAGTAACAAGACTAGGTCTTGGACGATCCTTCCAGAGTCGATGTCTGTCACTGAACCAAAGCTCCTGCTTCATTCAGCGCTTGACAACTGCGTTCGGACTATTTGAGCAACGTCGCCTGTAGTGTTACAGTCGCTCCAGTTACGAGTCTCGAAATTGGACAATTCTTCTTGGCGCCCTCGCCAATCTCAAGGAATTGTTTCTCTTCGATACCGGGGACTTTCCCTTCGCACACGAGTTCGATCTTTGTGATTGTGCCGGATTCGAGGTGAACCCTGGCAATAGTAGAGACGCGCGTTGGCGTGAAGCCAGCTTTCGACAGCTCATTCGAGAACGCCATGGAAAAACAACCCGCATGGGCTGCTGCAATCAGTTCTTCGGGGTTCGTGCCAGAACCTTCTTCGAACCGAGAAGCAAAGGTGAAAGCGCCGTCGAAAGCCCCACCACCAAACCTCATCCTACCTTTTCCTTCTTTCAGATTTCCTTCCCAGACTGCATTTGCTGTGCGAACAGGCATACAGGGTAGCTCCTTTCTTTTTCGTTCGGTTCGATTTTGGTTAGACGGTTCCCCATCGCCAAGTGAAAGTGGTGTGGAGAGTTCATACTGAATAGGGTGCGCCGCCCAGGTTTAAGCCGACGAACGGAAGCCTAGATAAAACGAGACTGATGGTGACGAAGATGTGGAACCGCGATATTTCTTCTCACCCGCTTCCACTCGGAACGGAAGATGATTCTGCTTCGGAGGAATCGGGCACGTGGTGAACTCCGTGAATGCACAAGGGAAATTATAGGCCTTGTTAAAATCGATCACGACCTTATTATCCGCCGAGGGCAATGTGGTGTAGAGCTGTCGACCAAGGTCATAAGTCTCTTTTCCGTTCGTCTCATCTTTGAAGATCACGAATAGCTCTCCCTCACTTCCTCTCTCACTAATCGCGTCGAGCCTGTAGGTCTTCCCTTCGAATTCGAACGCGATCGCACCAGGGACTGTTTCCTGAGTCTCCATACCGAGAACATTCACGATCGTGATCCGCTTCGGCGGATCGTACGGCTCGAATCTCGCATCGAGTCGCCATTTCGGTTCTATCGGAAAGTAATCCAGGCCGCTAAAGTAGCGCCGTGCTGGGTTCTCCTTGTCTTTGACTCGGACGGCCAACGCGTTGCCCCGCTTGATCACGTAGAAGCTCAGCGTACCGAGGTTCACAATAGTGGGTTCCCCGAGGCCATCTTCATCGGAACGAAGGATGAGTGACGTTACGAGCGAATCTTCATGGCGGATCGCAACTTCAGGGAGTGCTCGGAGGCGAATTACACCATTTTCCAGAAAGATCGATCCAGCGAACTTTGGCGCTTTCCCTATTGGGAAGATAATATCGTTCGTCGAGTCGCTGCCGAATTTGTTTTCGCCTTCTTTGAGCCAGAAAAGCCCGCACAGCGTGAGCCAACCGGTGTCGCCTCTCAAGCGAGCAAGCCGGTGCTCTCGCCACTCTTCGATCTCTTTGCGGTGTTCTTCAACATCGAAAGTATATGTGGCCTTGCTACACCCCTCCGTAAAGGCAAGCCCAGCGAAAACCATGCCAGCTGATAGAAATTTGAGGACGGAATGGAAAAAGGATTTCACTTGAGAGAATGAAAAATCGGACAGGGTACTGGAATTCACAAACACGAGAAGTAACTACTGAAAGAAGGTCACCCCGGAGAGCCGTTTCGTCGTGCCTTGAATTCTTCGACACCCTGCTTGAAGGTTTCCCAAGCAAGCATGGCGCAATGCGCACGGTTTGGAAACTTACGCACGCCTTTCAGAGAAACAAGCTCTTCGAAATCCCTGGATTCGGGAAATTCTGTCTCAGCATGGATCGCTTTCCTGAATTCCTCCATAAACTTCATCGCCTCATCCAGTGTCTTCCCGGCAATCCGATCGCTCATCATCGATGCAGAGGACTGGCTGATCGCGCACCCTCGAGTGATATACATTACTTTCCTGACAACTTCTCCCTCAATCTTCAGAAACACCCGAATCTCGTCACCGCATGCACGATTATGTCCTTTTACATCGACGTCTGCGTCCTTTAACTCTCCAAAATTAAGGGGCGCCGTATTGTGCTTCAAGATTACGCTGGTATACAGCTCACGCAGGGACACTGGAGAAAATCTCCCGGACGATTTTCAAGCCCTCGATGAGGCGATCAACATCTTCTTTTGTATTGTAGAGGTAGAAACTCGCTCGAGCCGTTGCTGCCACGTCCAGCCAGCGCATGAGGGGCTGTGTACAGTGGTGACCTGCTCGGATCGCGATCCCTTCTTCATCCAAGATCGTGGCTACGTCGTGGGAATGGATCCCCTTCACATTGAAAGCGATCACACCTCCGCGCTCTTGGACAGGGCCATAGACCTCGATGTCGTGTAGGTTCTTCATTGCCTCAAGGGCATACAT
>JBBIJH010000176.1:0-5740 GCA_037446075.1 Ignavibacteriales bacterium | reverse complement strand
ATTCGCCAAGTTCAGGATAAAGATTGATGCAACCCCGATACCGAAAAGGGCTACCAATGACAGCGGCAGCCAACGTACAACAGCGAATGCAAAGAGGAAAACTGGCAAGGCGAGAGTTCCCCATGTTAACAATCGACCTTTGAATTCAGTTCGGGCAAGGGAAGCAATCACCAGCGCGCCGACGAGAGCACCAACGCCACGGGCGGACAGGAGAATGCCGTTCGTAGCAGCATGGCCGCCCAGGATTGTCACGGTCCACGCTGGGATCAGCGTCGTCAGCGATATCCCAAACCAACTCGTCACAGCCACGATCAATAACAAGGTGCGCACCATTCGATGGTGTAGAACGTACTGGAGGCCTTCTTTCAGCTCAACAAAAGCCGATGCCCGCGGGAGCACCGTTGGGTGTGCTTTGAGCTTCATTAAAAAAAGTGCAACAATGACTGCAACGAAAGTGATTCCGTTGATTGTAAAGCACCACGCCGGACCGAAGAGTGCATACGTCACTCCAGAGGCCGCAGGGCCGACAACTGTCGCTGATTGGAACATCGCCGAGTTAAGGGCAATAGCGTTGGCAAGGTCCTCACGGTCGACAAGCTCAATGATGAAGGCTTGTCGCGCTGGTGCATCAAAAGCATTTGCAACACCAACTCCAAAGGCAAGGATTAAGATATGCCATGGCTGCACGACGTGAAGAAAGGCCAGCAGAGCGAGAATAAATGCCAGGACCATCATCGAGGTCTGTGTGACCAGGATCAACGCTCGTCGTGGCACGCGGTCTGCGATCACCCCGCCGTGCAGAGTAAGAAACCATGTGGGAAGACCAGAGGCAAATCCAATGTAGCCGAGATAGACAGGCGAACGCGTGAGGTCATAAACTAAGAAGCCTTGCGCCGTTGTTTGCATCCACGTCCCAAAGAGAGAAACCAGCTGTCCCCAGAACCACAGGCGGTAGTTTGGGTGTCTCAACGCAGCGAACGTCTGTCTCCAGCTTAACTGACCATTCAGGAGCGTCAACTCTCTCAGTCGCGAGGTTAGGGCTCCTCTTCTGTGCTTCTGAATGCCCTGTAATTCACTTCCTATCTTCATACAAGAACAACGTACTCACAGGAACATCCCCTGCCCTCATGTGGAAATTCCCGCCCAGGTTGCCCAGATGCAAGCCAGTTGTGAATCGCATTGCTTCGCGGCGGTGGCTGTTTCCATTTACTCGTCTCGTTTCAATATAGTTATCTCCAGCGCAGTTATCAATACAATTTACCGAACTTGAGAAATATCACTTTACGGGCAGCGAGTATGACGGTCGTTATATAACTAGTTCATCGGTGAAAGCAAGCTTGCCACAATGCGAGAATAGAACAACCCATGAATCTACAGGAGGTCACGATGAGGAGAATACACTGTTTTTATGCCGTCTTCATATCGGTGATCACCAGACCGCTTCTTGGCCAAGGGATTGAGGTCCGGTGATTGTGGGCAATCAAACGGAATTTCAGCCCTCGCTGTCGAGAGGGATGGGAAACCTTTCGATCGCTTCCGTCGATCCGCTTACCGATCCGCTTCTCAATCCTGCCAAAGCATATCGCATCGAAAGAGTTCAGTTTTTCTCCGCCCCATTGAGAATAGCTGGAGCAACGACGACGGAAGGCCGGTGTCCACGGCATCTGGTTCTTCAAAGTACATCGGTGCCTTGATCAATTCGATCCCATTTGGTGCGTTCTTCAGGACCAGAAATTTTTTTGTCGGGGGACTCGTGGCTTATCAGAGTGTTGCCACGGAGGAATCCAATCTATCGATCTCGGCGCCGATCATTCTCGATGTTGTTGCCGCACCGCAAATAGAGAAAGATATCAGCAACAATGCATACATTTTCCGACTGGTTGGAACTCGACTGCCTGGCTCGAAAGTATCGGTTGCGGCGAGTGTCACGTGGGCAGATTATCAAGCGATCGATGGAGTGACGTTGCTCTATCCGGAAAGTTATGATATCCGGCAGTCAGGAGGTTCCCGATCTCTCAAAGTTGGGATTGTTAGTGATCTTACTGATGAGGATCAACTGGGGTTCCTCGTTGAGCGAGGACTCTTCAAAGCAATGCACGACGTTACCTACAGTAGCCAGCAACAGAGGGATCAGATACCGACGGCCTTTCGCACCGAGACAAATCGCGATGAGAGCAAGCAATGGGCTCTACACGGCTCATCCAAGCGAGAGCTCGGGGGTGGGTGGAAAGTTGGAAGCATCCTGACGGTGAACTGGAAGGATTATCCGAAGAGTCCGAACTATGCTCTTGCCAGTATCCCCCGCGACCCGGGAACCACCGTTGCGTATAACGTTGGTCTGGGCATGGTAAAGAAGACGGCGCGGTCCACATGGGGGTTGGAGTCCATCTACGAACCAATCACGAGCAATACGTGGGCGGAGGCAGGAGAAGCTACACCAACGCCCGGTATTCCTACCCTCTCCCCGAATTTCAAGACAGTAGAGGCCTTTCCCGATTTCCACAACCATATTCTGCGAGTAGGGATACATTGGATGACGGATCACCAATGGCTGGAATTTCGACTGGGCGCTCAGGTGCGCTTCTATAAGTACAATCTTGGTCAAATTAATAATATGAGCAGAACATCTGGGTTATTTGGCTAGGATTGGACGGAAGCTACCTTGACAGGCGGATTGAATTTCAAGTTCTCGAGTGTAGAGCTTATGTACACCCTCCAGCCTATTCTCGGGAATGGAATGGTCGGCCCTGTGGGAGCAGGAGTTGCCCCAACCAGTTTCAGAGATCCTGCTGAACTGAACTCCACGTGTTGGGGAATTCATGACACAAAGGCGCCGCCGTTTGCCGAGGCGCCTTTTTTGTGGCCCCGAGAGAGAACTCGCTTTATTCCAACTTCGCGCTCAAGACCTTCTGGCGAAGATCGTCCCTGTAACGAACCAGCTTCTGCCGGATTTCCGGGTATTTTGTCCCGAGTATCCTGAGCGCAAGCAGGGCCGCGTTCGCCGCGCCATCAATTCCAACCGTTGCCACTGGCACCCCTGATGGCATTTGTGCAATAGATAGGAGAGAATCCAGACCATTGAGAGCCCTGGATTTAATGGGTACACCGATGACCGGGAGAAGCGTCTTTGCCGCGATGACGCCTGGGAGATGCGCAGCGCCACCCGCACCGGCGATGATAACCTCAATCCCACGATCGGAGGCTTGTTCTGCGTAGCGCAATGTCTCGTCTGGGCTTCGATGAGCTGATAGAACTTTGAACTCACATGCGACGCTGAAGTCCGCAAGCGTCTTTTTCGCTGGCTCCATCACTTCTGCATCGGAGCTGCTTCCCATGATGATGCCAACGAGCGGGCCGAACCGCCCTTCCGGAGAACTGATCTTTTTCTTCTTTGCCATGGAGCTCTTTGTGAGAGTTTGAGAGTAATTCGTTTCCTGATGAGAAAATTGGAAAAGAAAGGAGAAAGGTCAAATTGCTTTTTATTCAGTTCCCTCGGCTCTTTTTCCGCAATCGACGGCGTACGGCATCGCTAGCGAGCTCACGAAGGGCATCCGATGCGATCCAGCGTGCGCTTCTCGAATTAAGCTTCTGAATTTCTCTTGCTGCTTGGATCGCATGTTGATTGAGATTCAAGTTCCGCTTCCCGATCTGTCGGAGCGCCCAGTTGACCGCTTTCTTTACAAAATTCCTTTCATCGATTGCCTCTCGCTTGATAAGAGGAAAAAACCTGAGGAATTTCCCGTCGCTTTCCTCCCTGTTGTGAACTGCAAGGGCAGCCATCATAGAGAACGCTGCCCGCTTCACAAACTCTTCCTTGCGACGACTCCACTCAACCACTTTCTTCCACGCGAACGGGGTTCGATCGAAGACGTTGCTACAGCAACCATCGCACACTGCCCAGTTGTCGAAGTCCCCTGCCCAGCGATCCATCTGAGCTCCTGTTACTTTCTCGGGTTCCTCGACGAGAGCGGCTAAGATGCGCGCCTCCAGCACACCCGTTGACCAGAGCTGTTGCGCAAGGTTGTGATCCTTTCCAATCCGTCGGGCTGTCTTCCGAAGTTCAGGGACCGAGACGCCGTATACCGTTGCACTCTTGATACCAAACCGTGCCATCCCCCTGACGGCTTCGGGACTTCCAAGAGCTTGGAGATGACGTAGGATCGAATCGGTCGATCTTGGATTCATGGCGTGTTCATTAGGAATTCTCAGTTGCAAGAAGCTCTCATGGTTGTTTAATTTACACTTTTGTTGATAAACTTCAAAGGGGGTTCCATAGCATCTGAGCCCTCGAAATGTTATCTTTTCGCTGGCAAGCAAGGAGCGGGAAAATCGACCATGACCTCCCGAGAGAGAGTGCTCACCACCCTCAAACACAAGGAGCCGGATCGTGTGCCGTTCGACCTCGGCGGCACCGTTGTCTCGGGTATCCACATCAAGGCGTATCAGGCACTACGAGAATATCTCGGGCTCCCCCGGGTGGAGCCGAGAATCGTCGACATCATCCAGCAAATCGTTCATGTTGACGACGATGTGATGCAAAAACTTGGCGTTGATGTACGCAGTGTTTCTCCCCGTTCATCTGCCACGTACAAGATCGAGATCAAAGAAATGCCTGAGTACACCTACTTCTACGATGAATTCCACATCGGCTGGCGAATGCCAAGAGACGGCGGATGGTACTACGATATGTTTGATCATCCGTTGAAAGGAACCATTACGGAAGGAGACATCGATCAGTTCCCGTGGCCTGATCCGCTTGATCCGGCGCGGTTCGTTGGTTTGAAAGAAACAGCGAAGCGAGTAATGGAAGAAGAAAAGCGCGCAGTTGTTGTGGGAAATATGTGCGCTGGCATCATGGAGATCTTCGCCTGGGTACGCGGCTTTGAAGACTACTTTGTCGACTGGGTGGCTAATCCCAAGCTGGCTTGCAAGATCATGGATCGAGTGCTCGAGTTGAAGCTCGCGTACTGGGCTCGAGCTCTCGAGATCCTCGGCGACTCCATCGATGTCGTCCAGGATGCAGATGACTTCGCCGGCCAGGACGGGTTGCTCATTTCACCTGAAATCTATCGGAAGCTGGTGAAGCCGAGACACAAAGAGCTTTTTGATTTCATTCACTCGCACAGTGAAGCAAAGGTGTTCTTTCACTCGTGCGGTTCTATTCGCGAGGTGATCCCTGATCTCATTGAGATCGGCGTCGACATCATCAATCCCGTTCAGGTGAGTGCCGCTGGGATGGATTCTGCAGAACTAAAACGAGAGTTTGGGAAAGATCTGGTATTCTGGGGTGGAGGTGTAGATACACAGCATGTTCTGGGAAATGGGACTCAGGAGCAAGTGCGAGAAGATGTCAAACGGCGGCTGCGAGACTTCATGCCCGGCGGGGGATTTGTCTTCAACACGGTTCACAACATTCAGGGTAATGTGCCGCCAGAGAACATTATGGCAATGTGGGACACATTGCAGGAATATGGGGTGTACGCTAAGTAGCAATCCCATAGCCAAAAACAGAAATCATGAAGATCCTCTTTCTTGATGAATCTGGGGGTCACAGCCTGACGAAGATCGATCTTCAATACCCTGTTTTTGTCCTGGCTGGAGTAATCATGGATAGTGAGTACCACGAGCAGGTTGCGACAGAAGTAATGCGCAGAACCAAAACAAACCTTTTGTTAACTCGCCTCTCCTAGTAGCATCTTCCACTGAAAATATTTACCTTTGCACTAAAAGTGCCACACAT
>JBBIJH010000175.1:0-5854 GCA_037446075.1 Ignavibacteriales bacterium | reverse complement strand
GTGACCGACTTCGAGTATGAGTTCCAGATGGCCCTGATGAACCGAAAGCTTGCAAAAGAGATCTTCACCGTGTATCTCATGCCTCACGAACGGTACACGTACCTTAATTCGCGGATCGTGCGGGAGATTGCTTCTCTCGGTGGTGGAGTGAATGAATTCGTGCCGCGATACGTCTCCCGTATGCTAGCCAAGAAATTCCCTTTCAAAGCCCGGCCGTAGAACAAACCCATGCTTCCTCTCTCAAAGAAAGTTGCTGGCGTGGAGAAGTCCGCCACGCTCCTGCTATCGAGCATCGCACGCGATATGCGAGCGAACGGAATCGAGGTCGTGAGCCTGACGGCAGGAGAGCCCGACTTCCCGACCCCTGAACATGTGAAGCAAGCCGCCATCGCCGCGATCAATGAGAACTTCACGAAGTACACGGCAAACGAAGGTATTCCCGAACTGCGGAAAGCGATTGCAGAGAAATTCCGTAGAGAGAATAACTTGCATTTCCATCCTTCTCAAATCCTGGTTTCCTGCGGAGCTAAGCACTCGATCTTTAACGCCTTGCAGGCCATCTGCAACAAGGGAGACGAAGTCATCATCCTATCGCCGTATTGGGTGAGTTATCCCGACATGGTGAAGCTCGTGGATGCCGTGCCGAAGGTCATCAAAGCTGAGGAGAGGACCAACGGAAAAGTTACGCCACAACAATTGCGTCGTGCGATATCAAGAAAGACAAAAGCGCTCATTTTCAATTCACCATGCAATCCATCCGGGGTCGTCTATAGTGAAAACGAAATCATGGGGCTGGGCGAGATCATCGCAAAGACCGGCATTTACGTCATCTCCGACGAGATCTATGAAAAGGTCATTTATGATGATGTGCGCCACTTCAGCATCGGATCGATTGAGTCCATCCGAGACCAAGTCATCACAGTGAACGGTGTGTCCAAGGCCTATGCGATGACGGGATGGCGAATTGGATATCTCGGGGCGAATCCGGAGATTGTCGCAGCAGCTGAAAAAGTGCAGAGCCAGACGACGTCGAATGCTTCCTCTATTTCACAGCGAGCCGCTCTCGCCGCCTTAAAACAAGGAGATGATGCCACGAAGGCAATGGTCGAAGAGTTCAAGCGTCGCAGGGATTTCCTGTATCGAGAGCTTCAACGGATGCCGGGTTTTGCGTGTACATCTCCACAAGGTGCATTCTATCTTTTCCCGAACATCAAAGCGCTCCTGGGAGGAACCTTCGGGAGGAAGAAGATCGCAACCGCGGACGACCTCAGCCAATTCTTCTTGACCCAGGTCCATGTGGCAACGGTGCCGGGGACTGCCTTCGGTTCTCGGAATCACATCCGATTGTCCTATGCCTGCTCGATGGAAGACCTGGAAAAAGCAATCCAAAGGCTCCGCGAAGGTGTCGAGCTCCTATCCGACTGAGTTTGAAACTGTTCATGCTGTTTGTTAAATTTACAGGTAGTTGTCAATAACGTTTCGTAGCCATCTTCCCTAAGGCAAGAGAATGCCGACGTACGAGTATCGCTGCAAGAGGTGCGGGCACGAATTTGAAGAGATCCAGAAGATCACCGCTCCTCCCCTTACCCAATGCCCAGTCTGTCATGAAAAGACGCTGACTCGCATCATTGGGGCAGGGAGTGGACTAATATTCAAAGGCCCAGGCTTCTACATCACAGATTACAAACGTGGGGCCGGGGACACTCAGAGCAAGGGTACGAAGAAAAAGGCGAAAGGCGAAGAGAAAAGCTCATCCCCAGATGGCAAACCTGAGTCATCCGAATAACAAAGAAATTGTGAATCTTGTGGCTGACGCCGATACGACCCCATTGAGATGTCGTGGGCTTCTTGCCTTCCCTAGTCGCTGACTTGACTCACGTCGGGGAGATTCACCGCCATGAGAGAAAATGATCGAAGTGACAAGGGAATCCGTCCTACGTACATTCCAGTTTGTCTGAGAGACCTTCGTGGAGGAAACGGTAAATACAGGGCTGAGCTCCGCGTCGATCCAGGCGCAACGGAAAGCTTAATACCAAGCGCTGAGCCGATTGGCA
The DNA here is from genome assembly GCA_037446075.1 of Ignavibacteriales bacterium. Taxonomy (GTDB): domain Bacteria; phylum Bacteroidota; class Ignavibacteria; order UBA10030; family JAHEZR01; genus JBBIJH01. Next base: position 3,800 of record JBBIJH010000175.1, on the reverse strand, counting down.
AAAGGTCTTGCGAACATGCAGACGGTGTAGTGAAGGAATACCCCTTCGGCTTGGCTCGTATCGAATTCCTAGGAGAAGTGAATGCCAGAGAAATCATTTTTGGGACGATTGCACGCCCCTACTTGGAAAAATAGCCATTGAGTCCATCGGCATTGTTGTAGATCCTACGAACAGAACTCTGAAGCGACTACCAGCTATTTCCTTCCGATAGAACGAGAGCCTCTCGATAAAGCATTTTGTACAAATCTCCCTCTTCCCAAGTTTTCGGAATGGCGTTTTTTTGATTTCTGGGAAACCGGCGAATTGACGGACTGATTTCCATTGAAATCGAACCTCCTTTTTTGTACCTTGTCGTGAGGCTCGACTGGTCAGGAGTTCCTGATCCGAGATTATCCCCACCTTCTAGGCACTCAGAAACGTTGCAGGACCACTCACATTGAAGGAATATCCCATGGCACTGAGGGATTCAACGACAGGGCGAGTAACCAAGGACTATTCGATCGATGAGCTAATCGAGGTTGCGAACTTAATGCGTGGATATAACCTCGTCGCACTCTGCGCTGCAGGATCGGGGCACTCAGGTGGAACACTTTCGATCATGGATATCACCGCTGCACTGTACCTGAAAGTTGCTGATCACGATCCTAAGAAACCGTTCTGGGAAGATCGCGACCGGGTTATCTGGTCGACTGGACACAAGGCGCCGAGCCTCTATCTTGGACTGGCATTCGCCGGCTATTTCCCTGTTGAGGATGTCGTGTTGCTACGCAAGCTCTGGTCTCCATTCCAGGGACACCCGCATTGGGTAAAGCTTCCTGGAGTGGAGTTCTCAACAGGCTCCCTCGGTCAGGGATTAAGTCTTTCCGTGGGCACCGCCATCGCTGCAAAACTGAATGGCAAGAGCTACCGAACCTTCTGCATCATGGGTGATGGTGAGCAGCAGGAAGGGCAGATCTGGGAAGCTGCGATGGAAGCTGCCCATTATCATCTCGACAACCTGATCGGAATCGTCGATAACAACAAGCTGCAGATCGATGGCCCAGTATCGGAGGTGATGAACATCGAACCGCTCGTCGAGAAGTACCGCGGGTTCGGCTGGGAAGTAATGCGAATCAACGGTCATGAGATGAACCAGATTGTAGAAGCTCTCACGAAGGCAAAGAGCGGGCTTGGGAAACCTGTCCTCATTATCGCTGAGACGGTAAAGGGGAAAGGTGTCAGCTTTATGGAAAACGTGGCTGGATGGCATGGCAAGGCCCCAAACTACGAGGAGATGCTCAAAGGACTTCAGGAGCTTGGATTGACTGGGAAGATTCCTTACCAGCAACTTCTTGAGCGAGCAAAACAGTATCAGGCAGAAGTGGACCAGAAATTGGATGCGAAGGTACCGAAGTTTAGCCGGAATTATTGGTGGAACAGTTCCGATTCGATGAAAGTGAAAATGGAGCCCACCCGCAAAGGGTTCGGACAAGCGCTTGCCGAAAGAGGAGATGACGAGCGAATCGTCGCGCTGGGGCTTGACATCTCTGGCTCAATCACGATTAGTGATTTCTATCAGGCGAAACCCGAACGGAAGAGGCGCTGGCTCAGCATGGGGATCGCCGAGCAATCGGCGACAGGGGTGGCGGCAGCTTTGGCAAAGGAAGGAAGGCTTCCGGTTTTCGGGACGTATGGAACGTTCGCGGCCGCCAGAAACCTCGATCAGCTGAGGGTCTCCGTTTGCTACGGCAATTTCAATGTTTTCGTTGCAGGAGCGCACGGCGGGGTATCTGTTGGGCCGGACGGTGCGACACACCAAGCACTGGAAGACCTCTTCGCGACGTGCGGCCTGCCGAACATGGTGGTTGTAGTCCCTTGTGATGCCGTCGAAACGAAGAAAGCCACGGTCTACCTTCTCCTCAAGCATGTCGGCCCGAAGTATATCCGCTTCGCCCGAGAAGCGACTCCGATCGTGACAAACGAACGCACGCCGTTTGTTTTTGGCCAAGCGAACGTGATTCGGTTCCGGAGAGAGAGGGAGAACTTCATCGACGCCTTTGAGACGGTGTTAGCGGCAGAGTACGAGAACGAAGGAGAGGATCTCAGCATCGTTGCTTGTGGCCCGATGGTGCCCGAAGCGATGAGAGCCGCCTACATTCTTTGGAAGGATTTCGGGTATCGGACGCGCGTCCTCAATTTACATACACTAAAGCCGATCGATGAGAAAGCCCTTATTCGCGCAGCGAAGGAGACGGGCATAGTTGTCACAGCCGAAGAGCACCAAATCGGGGCGTTGGCCTGGAGAGTCGCTGGGGTGCTTGCCTCAAGTCCGGAGCTTTACGGCCAGCCGTTTGTCGTCGGAGCAGTTGGCGTGAAGGATCGCTTTGGAGATTCCGGGGCTCCGTGGGAGCTGATCAAAGAATTCGAGGTGAGCGCAGAGCATATTGCACAGAAAGCAACCGAACTCATGGATCTGAAGAAAAAGCGAATCATGGCTGAGCCGATGAGGGTGGGGAAATAGCCCCTAGAGAAACGTTTGGCATTTCTCCCCGCACTTTCCCGCTAGATCTTGGACGTCTTGCTGAGCACAGCCCACCTAGAAGGTCAGTTCCTCGCTTCGGAGCAGGCGCCACGCATTTCTCGTAGGGGTGGGGCCTAGCAGACAATCTGATCAGGAGTCAAGAGACGGATTCGCCAATGCTTGCTTCACAAACTTATTAGTTGAACGGAATCCCAGACGTCTACAATACCGAGCTGATGGAGGGAAACAGCGATCGTAATAGTTACCTTGCACGTTCGACCGTTCCCTTTCCGCGATGATTCTTTCGCGTTTCTCATCTATCAATATCACGTCGGCGTTTCGGATTCCGTGCCGCAATAGAACTTCGGCCTCTCCTCGATCTAACTTGCGAAGCAGAGACTCACCTGAGCTGTCTCGTAGTCATCGCCCCCGAAGAAAAGTGCCCTCGAGATCAGCAATGCGAAGGCAGCATCCCCGGTTTTCTCCTCGTCCTTGAGGGCGGACTCTTTACGGACTGCTGAGAGAACGAGCACTTCGCGGTAGAAAGGGCTAAGCGTAGGCAGGCGAACCAGGTGATGAGGCCCGAGATATTAGCGACGGCGATCGGACGCGACACTCGGTTCTTTTTCGGAAGCAAGAAAAGTCAGAAGCCCTTTTCCCTAGACAGCAAGTAACGCTGCCGAGGCATTTTCTCATTTCCCAGTAACAATTCGGCCGTACGCTTGCCTAGAATCAACATCTTTGTCCCACTGCTCTCTTGGCGGCATGGAGAGTCCATGCCAATAAAGGCAATTTCATCGCGGCAGAAGCTTAGAGCTGACGTCGAAGGGCAACCGCCGCGACCCTCCGGCGAAGAAATGGGATGTGGTCGGATTCTGGAAGCTTGTCATAATGTTCGATCCAGAGATCGAGGAGTCGTCCAAGATCGACCAGCATCAGTCTGCGCTTCTTCTGATGACGGCCAGATGGAGTTCGCCCTAAAGGTGGCTCCACCTTGGGAAGGAAACTACACCGAAAACTCAAACAGCACCGGTTGGGAAATCCTCAAGTAATCATTACAATCCATGATAATTGAATCGGTCAGTGAGCCGGCATTGAATGCGATTTTCTCATTTGCTGTGATGGAAGGATCGACGTAAAGCTCGAACGGCGTGATGGGCCTTCCAAATGGAGGAACCGCACCGGGTACAAGCCCCGTCAGTTCTTCCAACTCCTCAGTTGTTGCAAATCTCAGCTTTTTCTCTCGAAAGTAGTCCCTGATCTTCTGTGAATCGATCTTCTTAGCCGCACTCAGCACGAA
>JBBIJH010000174.1:4553-5868 GCA_037446075.1 Ignavibacteriales bacterium | reverse complement strand
CAAACAGGGATCTCTTCGTAGGCAAAGGGAAACCAGCAATTGTCTTGCGCGTTGATGCGACGAACATCTGGAGAAAAAAACCGGAACCGAAGCCGGGCTATTATGTTCAGGTCGCCCCAGCTAAGGCAGCTGTTCAACTCGGCGCTGATGCAGTTGTGACGTTCTTACTTGCAGGACATGAGGACGATAGACAAGAAGCAGAAAATCTTGAGGCTCTTGCAGCGATCGGACAGGAGTGCCAGGATTTTTGCATTCCATTCATCATTGAGCCGCTGGCAATTAAGGCTGGAATGCATATCGTCCAGGACTTCGATATCATGAAGCTCATCGTTCGCGTGGCATCGGAAATGGGCGCGGACTTAATTAAGGCCGACTATCCAGGAGATCGGAAATCCTTTGCCAAGATGGTGCGAATTTCCTCTGTGCCGATACTCGTTCGGGGAGGTCCAAAAATGGAGCGGGAGCGAGACATGCTTCAGATGGTGAAGGACGCCATGGAGGAAGGTGCTGGAGGTCTCGTCTTCGGTCGGAACATCTGGCAGCACAAGCAACCGGCCAGAATACTGAAGGCTTTGAACGCAATCGTCCACGAGAATCAATCGGTGCAGAAAGCCTTATCGATTCTACGGAAGTAATGCTATGAAACCATCGGAGATTCGGATCGGCGTCATCGGGTACGGGCAGATGGGTCGGATTCACTCCTACGCCTACCGAGCGATACCTTTTTACTACGACGGCGCACCCTGCAAAGTCGTTCTGAAAGGTATATGTGATACGAACGAGACGCTGGCAAAGAAAGGCAAAGAGCAAGGCGGGTTCGAATTCTACTGCACCGATTTCCAGGACCTCGTCACCCGCAACGATATCGATGTGATTGACGTGTGCACTCCGAATAAAGAACACTATGCCCCGGTAGTCGCTGCGCTCCGGAACGGCAAGCATGTCTATTGTGAGAAGCCCCTCGCTTTTGATCTTGAAGAAGCAAAAAAGATTGTCGAAATTGCAGAGAAGTCAGGATGCAAGCATCAGATTACGTCGGAGTATCGGTTCATCCCGGCCGTGATGAAGGCGAAGGAGCTTATTAGGGAAGACTTTGTCGGCAATGTCTTTCACTTCAGAGGAGTGTATCTCCATTCAGGATATATCGACCCGAAGAGGCCCCGAGAGTGGAGACTTCAAAAAGATGTCATCGGCGGGGGTGTTCTGGTAGATCTCGGTCCGCACCTACTTGATCTCATGCATTTTCTCGTGGGCGAAGCCGACGAAGTAGCGGCTCTGACAAAAACCTTTTTCAAGGAGCGCCCATCACCGGAGA
>JBBIJH010000174.1:0-4520 GCA_037446075.1 Ignavibacteriales bacterium | reverse complement strand
GTCGAAGACGCGGTACTGCTTTTGCTTCGACTCAAAGGTGGCGGTTTGGGGTCGGCAGAAATGTCTCGGGTAGCTACTGGAGCAGAGGATGAGTTGCGCTTTGAGATCCACGGACAGAATGGAGCGCTTGCATTTAACCTGATGCAGCCGAATGAGATTCGCGCCTTCAACGCCCGTGAGCCAAAGGACAGGCAGGGTTTTAAGGTCATCACCACTGTGCAAAAGTACCCTCTGCCCGCGGTGATGCCCGCGCCGAAGTTTACGATGGGTTGGATTCGTTCGCACGTGGCAGCACAGTACAGCTTCCTCGACTGTATCGTGAACGACCGCGCCCCCTCGCCGAGCTTTCACGATGCGCTTCAGCTTCATCGATTGCTCGATGCGGCATACAAGTCAGTGGAACTAAACAGCTGGGTCAAGCTATGAGAGGCAAAAATGGATTCACTGATCGCTTCCATGAGTAAATCACCGATCCTCCTACTGTCAAACCGCGTGTGGCGTTTTTACACCGGGGGGAAGATGATCGACCGCTTCAAGGGTGAGCCGAATGCTGTGGACACGAACTACCCTGAAGAATGGGTTGGGTCGTTGGTTCAAGCTGTGAACCCGGGAGAGCATTACAAGGCTGGTGAAGGAATTCAGTTGATCACTACGAATGGTCAAGCAGTTCAATTGAAAAAGGTAATCGAGGAGAATCCGGAAGGGATGCTGGGCAAAGAACACGCTCGGATCTATGGAACGGACGCTGCCCTTCTCGTGAAGCTGCTTGATGCATCCGTTCGCCTCGTACTTCATGCACACCCGAATAAAGAGTTTGCGAAGCGACACCTCAACTCATGCTTCGGGAAGACGGAGGCATGGTTTATCCTCGAGACCCGCCCGGATGTGGATGAGCCGTGCGTGTATGATAGTTTCAAAGAAGAAGTCTCTCCAGAACGCTGGAAAGAGATCATCGATAAGCAAGATGTCAAAGAGATGATTCGACTTGTGCACAAGCTTCCAGTTAAAGCAGGCGATGTTGTGTACGTGAAAGCGGGCTTGCCGCATGCCATCGGGGCGGGTGTGTTCATGGTTGAACTGCAAGAGCCAACGGATTTCTCGATCATTTATGAGCGAGAATGTGCTGGATTCGCCTTTGAGCCAAAGGACTGTTTTCTCGGCATCGATCCGGATCTTGCATTGTCGAACACGATATATCGTGTGTACTCCTGGGAGGATGTGCAGCGAGAGCTGCTCATCAAGCCAAAGGAGCTTCGCAGAGAGGGCCAGAGTACGGAAGTCCAGCTCCTCGGATACGATACGACCGAATGCTTCGCCGGACATCGGCTGACCGTCGTCGGGTCGCTGAGCGATGACACGAGGGATCGGTTCCACATCCTCATTGTTCTTGACGGTGAAGGAACAATGGTCCACGAGCACGGGGAGTAAGCGCTAAAGCGCGGACTGGAGATTTTCTTGCCGGCGGGCGTGGGTCTGCATCAGTTCAAAACACTCGATGAGAAGAAGCTGACGATTATGAAGTGCCTGCCGGCGGCGTTGTCAACTTGATAATCTTTGTATTCCATCCCGTGAGATGATAGAAAACGGGATACGAAGGACAACAGGCAACTCAGATGATCAATATACTCTACTGCGGTGATTCCTCGGCAAACGTGGAGAATATCTTCTTCCAAAGCCCTTTCTTTTTCGAGCAAAAGGGGCTCGACGTCAAAGTTTGGGGAGAACACCTCATCAAGGCTCTGGAGGGTGACCCGGCAATCCGCGTCACCCACATGCCCTCCTGGGTCGCGTATAAGAAATTCCCGACCTCGATGGAAGAACTGAAGAGATTCGACCTGGTCATTTTGAGTGACGTAGAGAACGTTGTTCTCACACTTTACGAGCAGTTCTTTCCTTCCGAGCCAGAACAACAGCTTGTTCTCCCGAACAGACCAAAACTCATCGCCGAGTTCGTCGAGCAGGGTGGTGCCTTCGTTATGGGCGGCGGCTGGCTGAGCTTCACTGGTCGAATGGGTATCGGCGGATGGCACAAGACGCCGATCGCGAGGATCTTACCAATCGACATGCTTGGGGTCGATGATGAGATTGAAACCCCAGAGGGTGCGGTACCGAAAGTCGTGACTCCGGATCATCCGATCATGAAAGGAATCGATTGGAAGGGAGCGCCGCCATTTCTCGGTTACAACAAGACTCGCAATAGGGCAGGAGCAACGTTGCTCGCAACCATTGGAGAAGAGGCCGATCCATTCATCGCAGTATGGGACTGTGGCAAAGGGAGAACGATGGCTTTCATGTCCGACCCTGTTCTTCACTGGGGTTACAATTTTATCCGCTGGCGTTATTACTCTCAATTCTGGACGCAAGCGGTTCACTGGCTGACCAGGAAGTGAACCACAAATATTCTAATCGCCACATGCTAATAAATCAGCACAATTCACCTGGAGGCGAAAATATGATCTCACGCATTTTGTTTGTTACTGTTCTTGCTCTCCTCTTCGCCGGCTTTGCAGCCGCTCAGACGTGTCGTTCATCAATGTCAAAGGCAGCGCATGATACTGGGTCCGCTCATTCATGGAAAATGTTTGGTTCAAAGATCGAATTGAAAGAAGTGAAGCCTTTGGGCGAGGTGTTAGAGGCTGTGAAGGAATTCGAAGATGAGGAGCTACTCGTGTGTGGTCAAGTGACCGAAGTCTGCCAGGGGAAGGGCTGCTCGATGGTAGTAGAATGTGGAGATAAACATATCCGTGTCGAATTCAAAGACCATGGGTTCTTTGTCCCGTGGGATTCAAAGGGCAAGAAAGTGCGAATGCAGGGAACAATCAGTACGAAAAAAATCACTAAGGCGCTGCCTGAGCACATGGCAGCGGAGATGGAGAGGCCGCCGGTTAGAAAGGAGAAAGTGAAAGGGGAACAGGGAATCATGGTCTTCATCGCCAGTGGAGTCGCGATGGAAGGTGGAAGTGAGATCGGCGAGGAACAGCGAGCAGTGATCGAGGGGAAAAAGGAGCATGAGTCAGGAGAACAGAAACATTGAGGTTCCCTTGTGCGAAAGAGTTTTATTTCATAGCTTTGAGAGCGGCTCACAGGTGGGCGCTCCACTTGTTGCCTGCAGCGCTTGACTGATGAGTCATCTATGATGCGCGAGGAGAAGAGCCCGATCCAAGACGAAATCATCAGGAAGATGCCGACCTGGAGGCGCCTCCGGATAGCTTTTGAATTGAACGAGTTCGCCAGGAAGCTGATCCGTGCCCGAATTCGGAGTCTGCACGCCGATCTTTCTAACGAGGAAGTCGAGAGGCTTGTCGCACAACGATTCGGCAGATGAGGCAGGCGGAGATTTTCGCCCGCATCATTGAGGTCCTTGATCGGCTGGAGATCCCCTACATGATTGTCGGCTCGATCGCTCCAACTGTATACGGCAAGCCGCGATTGACTCATGACATCGACGTCGTTGTCGATCTGAAACCGGAGAAAATTGGGCAATTCGTTTCAAGCTTCCACGAGACATCGCCTATCGACGGGCAGATGATTCAACTTGCAGTCGAAGAGAAGTTTCACTTCAATGTGATACATGAACCAAGCGGCGACAAGATCCACTTTTTCATCCTGAAGGATTCACCTTACGATCAGCAACAGTTTGCTCCCAGAACCAAGCAAAAGTTCGATGAGGGTCGTTTCGCCTTCTTCGCTCGTGTCGAGGACGTGATTACCAGGAAGATAGATTATTCCATGGAACGTGATTCGACACGGCATTTGGAAGGTATCAGGGGAATTCTCGAGACATACGAAGGCGAAATCTACGACGATTATATCTTCAGGTGGGCCACAGACACAGGAATATCGGAAATCTGGCAACAGCTGAGGAGCAAGGCATGAGGGTAGGATCTGCAGGCGATTACAAACTCACTGTCAACGGGAAGTCGTTCGACCTCGAGGAAGAGGTGTACGTTACGACAGAACTATGCTTCGCTCGAGAGCGACTACAACGTGGTCAACAAACGGGCTCTCGAAACAGCCTTGAGGTTGGCAAAACTGGACAAGGAGTTCGCTGAAGAATTTGAAAACGATGAGTTCTGGAAGATTGTGATGGACCACGTGCGAGATCTGCGCCTGAGCCAAAAGGGAAAGCGCTCGCTGTAGTCTTAAGGGAGTCAGTGGCTCTTCATTCCAATCCTCGTTCGCTTCAGGCATTTTGCTGAGCAACATTTCCTTGTCATGTGAAAACCATCCGCGCTGGCATTTGGGTTGCATTACTTCTGGAGATCATCATCCTCGTGGCACTCACGAGCAGGATCGGTGGAGAACCGTATTTTCAGTCGACCTTTCTGAACTACTCGAACATCTCACAAGTCCTCCGCGCCGTCTCATTCATAGCGATCATGGCGGTCGGACAGGCAGTCGTGATTATCTCCGGAGGGATCGACCTTTCACCCGGCTCAATCCTCGGTCTTTCGGGGGTTGTAACGGCAATCGCGTTCAATCAGAATCTGCCTCTGGTTGTCTCAATCATCGCTGGCCTT
>JBBIJH010000173.1:0-5889 GCA_037446075.1 Ignavibacteriales bacterium | reverse complement strand
GGTCGGAAAAGGAAAAGGATCTCCTGCGTGTATTGTATCCCGATCGGAAGAATTCCCTTGAGTCCATTTCCAGGCTTCTGAACCGCTCCCGTTATGCAATCCTGCTGCAGGCACAGGCCATCGGATTGAAGCGGCCTCAGCACAGCCATATGTGGACCAAGGAAGAACATCGTTACTTCGTCATGCATCGAAAGACTATGTCATATAAAGAAATTGCGCAGCACCTGGGGCTGACGGTGAGTGCAGTGAGCCATCATGCGAGCCGGTCAGGATTGCGGCAGCGGCCTCCCGGTCGTCCCTGGACAGAGGAAGAAAAGGAGTTCATCAGGCGTAATTATAAGGTTCTCCCGACACGAGAGATTGCCGCGAAGCTAGGCAGGTCGATCGATGCAGTCATTAATCTCGCCGGACCGCTTGGAATCAGCTCAGGGCGCAGCCGTCCGTGGAGTGAAGAAGAAAAAGAGTACCTCCGGACTCATTATCCGCTCGTTCCGCTCGAGAAAATCGGAGCCGAACTTGGCCGTACGGCGCAAGCCGTGGCAGCCGCCGTTGTCAAACTCAAACTGAATCGACAACCCCCCAGACCGCAGGTGCCCGCTCGAACGACGCAGGCGGGCGCGGGCTGGGAACCGGAACCAAACAGGAAGCGAAGGCTTGAGTGAGAATCTCTTGGCAGAGACGAAGGAACCCGCCAGAGGCGAGTGCTTGAGATCATGAGAAAATTCTGTGTAAGCCGTCAGGCGGCGACATACCGTGTGCACGAGGTTCAGATGGCAGTGCTTGCCTGGCTGGGTCGTGCAGGCAGGGTGGAGGAAGGATTGTTCGTGGACAAACGACTGAAAGCGTATAAACCTCGACAACCACGTAGCTCAGACAGGCTTTCCGACAGACAGTTGCAGCATCGGAAACCTTCCCGTCCGAAAGTAGACAAAGGCTACTTTTTGCTGTTATCAGGACGTGAATGTTTCTCAGGGAGGAGTAAATTCCAGTGGCCGGAATGAAAGTAATAACTAAGGAGGGGTGAAAGAGACGGGGGATTGAATACGAGACGAGCTCTGGCCACTCGCTCGGGGAGCAAGAGCAATGAGCTAGTCTACCTGGACGGGAAAACTTTATCCGCCGTCCGTCTGGCGTGCAGGGGTGGACGCGGGGATAAGTGGAGGAGAGGCAAAGCATGAATCATAGTCTAACTCCTGCTCAAAAGGCGGCACACACGCGCAAGTGGCGTCGAGCTTCTCGGCTGGCACACATGCGAGCAAAGAATGCCGAGACCTTTGCCAAATATGTGCTCGCACAGCAAGGATACCGAGTTCTTTCGCTTGACTCTCGAAAAGGATTTGAGTATAAAGGCGTTGTTGACCTTGTTGCCGTCAAGCGCGACAAGAAAGATCCGGATCTGTTGCATGTTGTCTTGATCCAGGCAAAAGGCGGCAGCGCAAAAGTGACGCTCGACGAAATCCACCGCTTCCGCAACGCCGTGGACAAAGTTGCAATCACCTGGAACGTCGCCGAGAAACCGGAGAAACAAGTTCGATTGTTGAATGCGATCACATAAACGGAAAGGAGGATGAAGATGAGACTCTATCTTGAACTTTCGCCCAACACCGAGCCGGTGCCCTGGGACTACCAGCACTTCCTGATTGGTGCACTGCATAAGTGGCTGGGAAGGAATGACCTGCACGATGGGGTAAGCTTGTATTCGATGAGTTGGTTGATGAAGGCAATTCGCGACGGTGCGGGGCTGAAATTCCCCAAGGGTGCCAGTTGGTTCATCAGCTTTCACGATGAGGCTACGGCAGAGATAGTAAAACGCGGTGTTCTTGCCGACTCGAGGGTATGTTGCGGAATGAGTGTTGTGAAAGTCACTGTAGGCGAGACACCTAAATTCTCCGGGAAATATCGCTTTAAGGTTGCTTCGCCTGTTCTGGTTCGGAAGTTTGATGGAAAGACGATTCGACACCTGATATACACACAACAGGAATGCGATGAGGTGTTGACACAGACACTCTTGACCAAGTTAAACAAGGCAAACTTGCCGCACAATGGTGTTAGTGTGAGGTTTGATCGGAGATTCAAAGGTGCTCGGACAAAACTCGTGACGATTAACGGAATCAAGAACAGGACCAGCATCTGCCCTGTAATCGTTGAGGGTGATCCACGCGTTGTGCAGTTTGCTTGGAACGTTGGCATCGGTCACTCGACGGGATGTGGCTTCGGATCTCTGCACTAACAGTCATTAGGAGAAAACATGAGCACAGACATCAGTCTACTTTTTGATGAGCCAAGGCTTGTGGAAAAGGCGCTGTTGAAGGTTCAGCCTTTGGCGCCGCTATCGATGGTCAACAGCCTGCCCGGCTCGTACTACAAAACAGAACACGCACCAACCAAGTTCATGTTGTGTGGATTGTTCGAGAATGTTCTCGGATTTCATTTCAGCCACGAGGACAGGCAAGCAATTCGAAGAGACCTAAGACGACATTTCCAGCGGAAATTTAAGATCGAGTTTCCGGATCACGAATCTCCTGTCGGTTATTTGCCTCTTCTCTATCATCTTTTTGATATCGAGCTAATTGTTCAGCCTCAGCCAGTTCTATTTGAGGACCTTTGGACGCAGCATCTCATTGGTGGCGATGAGCGACACCTGAAGGGTGTGACGAATTACGATTGGGAACTTGAAGGCGAGATCGTTCGAATGAATCGAATAGAGGATAGTCGCATGAAAACCAAAGCTAGAAACGACTTTTTCATCGAGCATCGAGAGCGATTCCCCCGCTATTACCGATCTCCGCAACGACGTGAGTTTCTCATCGCGAATATTCCATTTGAAATCAAGTTGACGATGACAACTGGATTGTTTCGCCATATTGCGCAAGCAATTGTAGCTAACGATATTGGATATCTTGGAACAAGCGAGGGATGGGTACACATCAAGTTGGAGGGACTATCATGATCTCAAATCATCCGTTCAGCAGATACGCGCTGGCTTTGGTCATGCAGGACCAAGGAATCTTGACTGCTGATAATATCTCTCATAGAATGCTACTCCGATTCATCAACGAGGGTTTGAATCACTTCAGGCTGCGGCCAGCAGGTAGTGCAGGAACCGATGACCAAGTCAAATTCGAGTACGTGCCAGCGTCGTATTTAACTCGCCACACAAAGTACATCAGTAGGCATTGTAACGAGGGCTTCTTTCTGACACCAAACATCCTGACTTCTGACAAAGGCTCAAAGAACGCCTGGAATGCATTGGTCAAGATGAAAGAGCGGCTAGAGGGGAAAGCAGACTTCGAGAAGTCAGAGAGTGCGACAATGTCAATAATGCCAATGGCGGCAAAGTTTAACAATGGAAGGATGAGCCAATCGCCTCCGAAAGTCAGCCTTCTGGAAGCAAGCTTGTGTGCCATTACAACAAGCACACCCCACAAGCCGGCTTTGCATGTTCGCGAGAAAAGCTCAAAGGGGCAAACGTATGTTCCAGCAGCGATCATTCCTGATCTTCCGCTCGACGATCTCAAAAAGTTCATTGAGGTCTTCAGAGAGATGCAAAGAACTCAAACGGTAGATCTGTTAATAGGCAAGTACAACGCCGAACAAAAACCGAATCCATATTTCCGTCCGAAGCTTTCAAACGGCAATTTCCCGCATGCACCATGGCGCCCTGAACTGGCAAGTGCAGCCCTTCTAGGGGCCATCGGTGCTTTCGCTAGAGAGGCTGAGTACCCCTATTCGAAGGTTGAGGAGGTACTCGAAAAGTTGAAGAGTGCACCGATGTACATTGTTAGCTATGGCAAAGCCCAAGTTGTCTCATACAATCATTACGTTGTAGACTTGGCGAAAGACAACAGGCTTAGCGCAATCATTAGTGCACTTCATTTGGTTCGACCATTACTCTACGTTCCGGGTGATTCACGAAAGATTCGAGATCAAAAATTCGACGGTTTTATTCTCTTTGCTTCAAGATTCCTTCAGCTTTTTGATCAGTACTCTTTTAAAGACTTCCTATCCACTCGAGGAGAATACCCCAAAGAATTAACTATTCTATTCACAACATTCTATAGGAGAGTTATGAAGATCACAGAACCTCTCGTCAAATCAGCCACCGCCCTCGGGCGTTGGCTCAATCGTGTGGCTTTCTTTGCAGCTTGTGCGGAATTGGAAATCGACCCCAAGAACAAGGAGGCGGTACGAGCAAGAGGAGTTGATATTGCAAAGCTCAAGGCAAAGACTCTTGTAGAGCTTGAAAGCGCCGCCTTCTCAGCTAAGAACGCTACCGCATTGGTTTCTCAGGTAATCACACGTGCGGGGAGAATATCAGGCCAAGATGCTCCACCGGAAGCCCTGCCGTTCATTGAAGCCGTGACATCCGGGATTCTGGGAGAGACAGAAAAGGAAAGCTTAGAGAACGCAAAAAACATGATTGTGGTATTTTCGCGGATTCGAGGGTTATCACAACCCATAGCCGCTCCCGAACTAAGCGAAGAAGATAGTGAACAAGAGACAGTGGATGATGAATCAACTCTGTCAGAAGAAGAACGAGAATAGCCAATCACTGACATTCACATTCTTAAAGGAGAACAACCATGCAAAACATCAAAGGAATCTTGGTCTCACTTATCGCTCTCATGGAGAACCACATTGCTAATGCAGGCGAGAAGTTGCTGGGCAACGTTTCCTCAATTAAGAGACGTCCTGATGAGCGAGTCTACATCTCGGGACAGATGCAGCGCCATGCTCTTTTTAGAGCGATCGAGCGACTCAACTGGACAGATCCAAACCGTGGCGACACGTATGTCTCAAATGGCGATGGGGTGGACAATAGGATAGAAGTCAATCTTCGATCTGATTTGGGAGGTTTTATGGACCCTCAAGGAGGCGACTACACTGGAAGAAGGACTGCACCACTTAGCGCCACGCCCGCTGTAGCCATGAAAGAAAGCGACATTGGGAGAGACTTGCTCCTTCGTCTCGACCAGATGGCTCGGGAACACGCCATCGCAACACGTGAATTTAGCCAGAGCGATCTGATGCTCATGAACTTCTTCCTAGACATTGGAGCCGTAAGCATTTCGAAGCGCTTCACGTACAAGGGTGGATTCCACGTGAGAACCGATTTCATTAAACATGTTCCTGAAGCTGAGCGGAAGCGACGCGTCCGATTGTTCCTTCAAGCAAGTCGGATGATAACTGACTACGCTAACCAAGCCCGCAATGCCACTAGCGGTGAGCCTCAACAGGTCCTTATTGTTTTCGACACGATCCTCAGCAGAAAAGCATCACGCTACTTTCAAGCCGGTGGTACAGAAAGAAAGAACATCATCAACGAACTTAAGCAGCGTGGTGCTGTATACTTTCTCGGAAATGATCTCGAAGGAGATGTAAGTGTAGATCAGGCTTATCGCCAAGCAATTGAGTTGTTAAGCAGCGAAGCAACGACACTCTTTGATCCAGCAGGTGGTGATACAAATGTTAGAACCTTTGCAGAGGCCTTTGCTGTCCAATGAGGCAAGCACCGATTCTTCTTGCGAAGCCAACTCTCGATATCTCTCTTCAAAAGCACACGAATCACGTAGTGAGCGAGGCGCAATCTATTCTTGCGTCTCGCCCATTCGTTAAGAGAAAGTATTTCTATCTTACGGGAAAGGATCTGGAGAAGAGAGTGCTCACAGCGGCGAAGTACCATGACGTGGGCAAAAAACATCCGCGATGGCAAGGTGCTTGCCGGAGAGATCATGAGATATTCTTGCGAACAAAACAAGAATCGAAGATGCATCACCTCCGCACAGCAAACTTCAGGCATGAAATAGCTTCATTGCTCATTGATCCAAAGCTTCGTGATCTATCATCTGTTGTGAAGGTTGCTATCGGTGCTCATCATGGTAAACTCTC
>JBBIJH010000172.1:0-5893 GCA_037446075.1 Ignavibacteriales bacterium | reverse complement strand
TCAAGCATCCGGTTGACTTGTCTATTCTTCCCCTCGTGAAGTGCAATCTGAATCTGCTTGCGCCTCGAGTTCGGTATCACTTGCACCCAGTTCGGTATCACTCTCTCGCCCTCGATCATCATCCCGAAGCGGAGCTTGACCAGGGCCTCCGGGGACAGACTCCGATCGAGTTCGACTACATACACCCGCTCCATTTCATAACTCGGATGCATCATCCGATTCGCAAGATCACCGTCGTTTGTCAACAAGAGAACCCCGGTCGTATTTCGGTCGAGCCGACCAACAGGATAGAGGCGCTCCCGTGTACGGACGAGGTCCATGACTGTTCGCCGCCTCTTCTCATCATTCACCGTCGTGATACAATCCTTTGGCTTGTGCAACACGATATAGACTTTGTCGTCAACAGGAAGGATTTGTTTGCCCGCCACGAATACCTTATCTCGATGCGGGTCGATCTTTAGTCCAAGCGTACTTACCCTCGTTCGATTCACAACTACTTTCCCTTCGCGAATCAGTTCGTCTGCTTTTCGCCGCGAAGCAATCCCGGCGAGGGACAAGTATTTGTTCAGGCGCACGGACTGCTGCGCGAATGCGGGTTTCTCAATGAGGTTGATCCTCCTCTCACTGGTTCGGCTCGTCTTCGTGAGATTTGGCTTGGCTTCTATCATCGGAATTTGCAGGCGGGGCGGGGCCATGGGCAGCCGGCTCGGGCTGGCCCGCAGGTGAGCTAGGTGCCAGAACTTTCGCTGAAGCTTCGGCAAGAGCTGCTTGGGTTTCCTCAACCCTCTCTTCAATTCGATCAGCATCCAGAATCTGTTTCTCTGTCTCCATCTTCTCTTCTTCAATGATCTCCTCGATTTCCCGAGGCTTCGGAAGCTCAGAGATCTCATTAATCCCAAAATGTTTCAGAAAATCTTTCGTCGTGCCATAGAGCAAGGGACGCCCGACCGTCGATGCTCTGCCGATGATCGTGACAAGTCGGCGCTCCAGGAGCGTATGGAGGACATAGTCGCAATTCACACCGCGGATCGACTCAATCTCTGGCTTCGTTACGGGCTGTCGGTAAGCGATGATGGAAAGAGTTTCGAGGGCGGAGTGAGATAGCTTTCTCTTCCCTTTCTCCTTGTAGAGTTTCCCGACCCACTCGGCGTACTCAGGCCGAGTGGCAAACTGGTATCCGCCGCCGACTTGAATGATCCTGTACGCTCGATGCTGTTCTTCGTATTCCGCGTTGAGGTTGCCGATGACCCGTCGTATTTCCTCCCCCGTTATCTTCTGACCCGTGCCATCCTGCTGCGGTTCGTTGAAGAGTTCTTCGAGCTGCTTCAGTGGGATAGGCTCATCGGCAGCAAAAATGAGAGCTTCTAGAGTAGATTTCAGATCAAACAATGAAGGTTCCACGAGCTGATCCTACCCTTCCACGCTGGCAGCAATCATCGGTTTCGAGGCTAACTTGTAAATCCAGAAGTCGTTGTATGGCTCTTCTTGCCGAACGCCAACGACTTTGTTCTTGATCATCTCAAGGAGCGCCACGAAGGTGACGACGATCCTGATCTTCTGCGTCATCTCCGCAATCAACTCTCGAAAGGTGCATTCCCGATGGCTCTCCAAGAATCGATCGATGTACTCCATTTGCTCGTCTACCGTCACGTTAATCACCTCTACTTCGTGGAAAACCGGCCGCGGGCGATGCTTCATTGCAAACAGGTAACTCATGGCAAGATCGTAGAGTGAGACATCCCTCAGCGTCTCGTCTTCGGGCACATAAAACTTCGGGTCCGACCTGAACAGGCGTCGATAGTAAAGCTTCCGTGCTCGCTCCTCAAACTGGGAATACTTCTCCGCTACTTCCTTATACCGCTTGTACTCCAGGAGTCGACGCACAAGGTCTGCCCGGGGGTCCTCTTCGGTTTCCTCGCCCTCCACCCGCGGCAAGAGCATCTTCACTTTGATCTGCATCAGCTCAGCTGCCATCACGATGAATTCGCCCGCCACCTCCAGATCAAGCTGAGACATCAAATGAATGTACTGCAGGAACTCCCGCGTGATCTTCGCAATCGGAATGTCGTAGATGTCCAGCTCGTCTCTCTTGATGAAAAAGAGAAGAAGATCAAGTGGACCCTCGAACGTTTGGAGTTTGACTTTGTACATGAGCTGACCGAGATGCAGGATACAAGGTTCAGGATGCGAGTTTCAGAGAATCAGGGCTTGCCTGCATCCTGAATCCTGCTTCGTCTTCTCACCCCACCCCCATCGCCTCACGGACTTCCGTCATTGTCCGCTGCGCGACGACACGGGCTCGTTTCTCACCGTCCAGGAGAATGTCGCGAACTTCATCGGGGTGTGCTTCCCAATGCTTTCGCCGTTCTTGAAGTGGCGCGAGATACTCGACGATGTGGTTCGCACAATTCTTCTTGCAGTCAACACACCCCAGCGCGCCGCTGCGACAGTCTCGTTCAATCTGAGGTAGCTCAGCAGGATTGAATTTCCTGTGATACAGAAAGACGAGGCAAATCTCAGGGCGGCCTGGGTCACCTCTGCGGATCTTCAACGGGTCAGTGACTGCAGTCTGCATTTTCTTCCGTATCACTTCCGGTGCATCCGCCAGCAGGATACCGTTGCCAAGCGACTTGCTCATCTTCGTATCGAATCCCGTGAGACCGGGTAGCCGCGGAAACTGCGTTAGCCGCGTCTCAGGAATCGGGAAGACTCTCTTATACGTCGCATTGAACTTCCGTGCAATCTCTCTTGTGATTTCAACATGAGGAGCTTGATCCTCTCCCACCGGGACGACCTCCCCTTTGTAGAGGAGAATATCCGACGCCTGAAGCACCGGGTAACCTAAGTGTCCGTAAGAGATGACATCGAGATCGAGATCCCGCACCTGTTCTTTCAGCGTTGGGTTACGCTGAAGGCGCTGCGCGGTAATCAGCATCGAGAAAATCAGATGAAGCTCAGAATGCTCTTTGATCTGTGACTGCCGGAACACCGGGCTTTTGTTTGGATCAATGCCCGCAGCGAGCCAGTCGATCAGCATCTCGATGGAGTTTTGGTAAAGCTGAGAAGAGTCGAGGTCGGTTGTGAGTGCGTGGTAGTCAGCAATGAGGTGGAAATTCTGGTATTCGTCCTGTAAAGAGACCCAGTTCTCCAGCGCCCCGACGAGTTGCCCGAGATGAAGTTTGCCCGTCGGTCGCATGCCGCTCAAAATCACTTTTTTCACCGACCGCTCTGGAGCGACACGAGTCTCGATTGTTGTCCCCATTGGCCTGTGCTAACGTTTCTCTCAATTCATGAAGAGATAGGGTTTCCATCGTTCGTCGATCCGGCCAACGAAATGACGGATGAACATCACGTGGTTAGGACGTGTCGGTTTTCGAAGGAGTGACATGGCTGCTTCCTCGGGGGTCCGGTCGCCCTTCTGGTTATTGCACCGCACACACGCACAGACAAGGTTCTCCCACACATCATCGCCTCCATGAGACTTCGGCACAACGTGGTCGACGGTTAATGGCAGATCCCCCCGGCCACAGTACTGGCACCGGTGGTTATCCCGACGCAAGATGTTTTTCCTAGAGAGGATGATCTTCTTGTAGGGAACGCGAATATAGACAGCGAGGCGGACAATGCTGGGGAAAGGCATTACGGTGGAAACCGAGCGGACGACTTTTCCGTCATGGGCCTCTACCAGCTCGGCTTTTCCAAGGTAAAGCAGAATAATGGCCTTCTTGGCATTGCAGACACTCATCGGCTCATAGTTCTGGTTCAGAACCAGAACCTTGCTGTTCATTTTCCCATTGGATCGATATGCGTCTGCTTTGGCGCTGAAGACGGGTACACCTCCTTTACTGGCTGAGCACGGGCCCAGAGCATCAATCCTAGCCAAGACCTTCAAAAAATATAGCAGGATTTGGGGTGATTGTCAAGTAAAGCGAGTGCAGAAGAGTCGAAATGAACAGCAGCGATCGGGAATGTGTTCGAATCAGGCTTTGGTTGAAGACTTATAATGGCGCCGAATCTCCTTCACCGAATCCCCTCCAAACTTCTCCAGAAACGCATTGGCGACCACGGGTGCGACCGCGGCCTCGGCGATGACGGAGCAAGCCGGAACGACGCAGAAGTCCGAACGTTCGCGCCGTGCTTCGACCGGTTTCCCGTTCTTGAGATCAACACTCCTTAGCGGTCGCATAAGAGTCGAGAGGGGCTTCATCGCTGCACGAATGACGATTGGCTGACCGTTCGTGACTCCGCCCTCCAACCCTCCGGCTCTGTTTGTTTTGCGGCACGGGCGCCCGGATCTGTCAAGAAAGATTTCGTCATGAACCTCAGACCCGAACCGGGTGGCATTCTCAAACGCATCTCCAATTTCGACGCCTTTCACTGCATGGATGGACACGACGGCTTGAGAAAGTTGGCCATCAAGTTTTCGGTCGAACTGGACATAGCTTCCCAGGCCGACAGGAACACCTGATACGATCACCTCGAAGACCCCACCAACGGTGTCACCTCTCTTCTTTGCCTGTCGGATTAACTGAATCGCTCTAGCGGCGACAGCCGCGTCGAGAATCCGAACTTCCGACTTGTCCGCCACTTCAGCAATCTTATACGCCCCGCAGGATGCTTTCACGAGGCGGGCGAGGAGTCGATCAACGTTGGATCGATCTCTGTACGCTGCAGAGCCGATGGACAGCACATGACTGCCAATAAAGATGCCAAAGGTTTCGAGCAGTTTCCTCGCAATGCTCGAGAGAGCCACGCGCATTGCCGTTTCACGTGCGCTAGCTCGCTCGATGACATTCCGAAGATCCTCAAAACCATATTTCACCCCTCCCACAAGATCTGCGTGTCCGGGCCGGGGGACCGTCACTCTCTCAATTCGACTTTGCGTGCCCTCAACGGCCATTTTCTCTTTCCAATTCTCCCAATCTTTGTTCCTCACAACGAGTGCAATCGGGGACCCGATCGTGCGGCCGAAACGGACACCTGAGAGAATTTCAGCCCGGTCGCTCTCAATCCGCATCCTCCCGCCACGCCCATATCCCTGTTGGCGTCTCCACAGTTGGTGATTGATGTACTCTGCCGAGATTTCCAGCCCGGCCGGGATGCCCTCGATAATGCCGACGAGAGCCTGGCCATGGGATTCTCCCGCTGTCAGTAAGCGCAGCATCGCCCTGTTCGTACGGTCATAGATAAAAAACGTTCCCGGCTCCATCAAGGAGGGGAACGTTCTTACTGGGGTTTCTCTCTTGGATTAACCCTGCTCTTTCGGAATTTGGATGGCAACAAATCGTGGATTCCCCGAGCGATCCTTGATGCGTAGCATGATCGCGTCGCCGGGCTTATGACTCTCAATCACTTGCTTCAAATCGTTCACAGAGTAAATCTTTTTCTTATCAGCTTCCACGATCACATCGCCCGCCTGTAATTGACGGTTGTATGCCTCGCTAAAGGTTTTCACTTCTTCAACTTGAACACCGTTCTCGACTTTCAATTCTTTCTTCACCGAAGCCGGGATGTTTTTCACTTTTAGCCCGAGGTTGTCAAGGCTCATTGTCATCGAAGAGGCCGTCTCGCCCGAGGAATTTTCTTCATCCTCCTCGCCCGTTTTGGAAGAAGCTACCTCCGTACTCGACGGCCGCTCCCTCAGCGTAACTTTCTTCTCAATCCTCTTCCCATCCCGAGAGACGATGAGGGTGACGACATCGCCCGGATGATGGCGGGCAATTGTGCTCTGCAGTTCGTTCGCTTGGTTTACTTCTTTCCCGTCCACGGAAAGAATTACATCGCCCTCCTTTAGTCCTGCGGCCTGAGCTGCGCTGCCCTCTTGAATGGATTCCACGAGAACACCTTGAGCTTTCTCCCATCCCATCGCCTTCGCCATCGTCGCATCAACAGT
>JBBIJH010000171.1:0-5922 GCA_037446075.1 Ignavibacteriales bacterium | reverse complement strand
CCCAGCCAAAGTTTTCGACCGGAAGGCGAGTGTCTCCGCCCCTTGGAGAATGTGGGTAGCCGCAAAGTTCGCGTTGAAGCACGGACGGCGAGAGCTTCATGAGCCCTGACGTCATCGTTATCGGCGGTGGATTCAGCGGGCTTGCAGCTGCCGTTGAGCTTGCAAGTAGAGGGCGTTCAGTCCTCGTTCTAGAGAAGAGGCCATTTCTCGGCGGCAGGGCATACTCCTATCGCGACAAAACCACTGGCGATGTTGTCGACAATGGACAACACCTTCTGATGGGATGCTTCGAGAATACAAAGAGGTTCTTAGGGAGACTTGGTAGTCTTGGAAAGCTCACAGTCCAGAAGAAGCTGGAGGTTACCTTCTTCCATCCGAAGAAAGGATTCGTGAAATTCCGATGCCCTGGCTTGCCGGCACCGTACCATCTGTTTTTCGGCGCGTTGAGTCTGAGGACTCTCTCTTTGAGCGACCGGCTTGGCTTGTGTCGGGTGCTCAAGGACATGTCGCCCAGGCGCCCGATTAACGGCGAACTTCACAGCATCACAGTAGAAGAATGGCTCACTCAATGCAAACAATCCGAAGCATCACAGAGGCACTTCTGGAATATCATCGCCACAGC
The DNA here is from genome assembly GCA_037446075.1 of Ignavibacteriales bacterium. GTDB lineage: Bacteria > Bacteroidota > Ignavibacteria > UBA10030 > JAHEZR01 > JBBIJH01. Next base: position 5,300 of record JBBIJH010000171.1, on the reverse strand, counting down.
AATTCTCAATCAAAGGCCAGAGCGGGCATCGGCATCGCTTTTCGCAACGGCACTTCAGAAGTCCTTCCTCGGGAAGAATTCGGACTCGGCGTTGATGCTCCCGAATCGGGGACTCAGCGAGCTATATGTGGATGACGCGCAGCGGTTCATCGAGAGACATGGGGGAAAAATCCACACTCGTGCGGAGGTCGAAGGCCTTAGGGTGGAGGGACAAAGAGCCCTGGCAGTAAAGGTAAGGAATGGGGAAGAGTTCAAGTCGAAAGCGATGATTTGTGCAGTGCCACTGCGCGCGCTGATCAGACTTTTGCCGGGTTCCTCGAATGACGGCTTTTCCGTTCTAGGAGAGACTCTTCTTGGTACTGCCTCGACGATCGTAACCATCAATCTCTGGCTCGACCGAGTGGTGATGGACAAACGATTCGTGAGCCTGCTCGACTCTCCCATACAATGGGTTTTCAACAAGAACAAGATTTTCTTGAAGGAGAACACTTCCAGCTCGTACCTGTCGTGCGTCGTCAGTGGCGCTGACGAACTTGCGACGAAAGAGAAAGACGAACTGGTGAAGCTTGCGCTCACTGAGGTGTCGCGTGCCTATCCGAAGGCGGGAGAGGCAAGTGTTTTGCACTCACTAGTACTGAAGGAGAAGGATGCGACAACGTTTTCAACCCCGGAATCCCAGTCCAAACGGCCAAAAGCCAGAACGCACTGGGAGAATATGTTCCTCGCTGGCGATTGGACGGACACGGGGTTACCCGCAACGATCGAGAGTGCGGTGACAAGTGGGTTTACGGTGGCGGGGCTGGCTGAGAAGTATCTGACAGGTTCTTCTCACAGCTGATCGCGAGCCTGGACGAGCGGGTCAACGTGGGCGAACGTCGTTCATAGAGCTGCAGGGCAGAGCGCCTCTGGTTCCCAAGGATGTGCCGAAGGAGGGAGTCGAACCCTCACCCGGGGTTAGCCGGACTGGATTTTGAGTCCAGCGCGTCTGCCAATTCCGCCACTTCGGCGAATGCTTCATACGATTGAATTTCGGTTTTAGGTCTAGGGTACCCTGTTGGCATCCGGAGGAATCTGCTGACAAAGCTTATCCTGGCTGAATCGAGGCAGCTGCCTCACTTGAAAAAAATATAGCACGAATTGTCCCCAACTTCAAGTTCAACACAGTTGTTTCTTCCCTACAGGAGGCCAAGAAGATCCCGCTTGACACGATGCTAATTCTACGGCCTGAAGACTCGTAAAGTTTGAAGCCCATGGTGGCCTTGGCCCATCCGGTTTTTTGCGTCATCCGATTCCTCGCTCTAATCATTCTCGTTGAATCTATCTCCAGCTTGGGCATCCAGGCGCAGAAGATTCCATCCACAGCCCGACCTGTTGAATCATTTACCTTCCTCATCTCGACAGGAGATACATCGTATCACCTTCCTCATCATTTTTTGAAGGAGCAGAGCGAAACGGTCTTCCTCGACTCGCTAATCCTTCTGCAGAAAAACTATGACTATTCAATCGACTACCGTCATGGCATTCTCAAGTTGTCCTCTCGTATTCTTTCTGGACTTATTTCTGATCCTTTCGGCACCTCGCACCGACTGACAGTTCATTACGAGCGATATCCTTTTAGTTTTCGGGACAGTTATTTCTTGCGCGAGTTAATTGCACGGACGGACACAGCTCACGCAGATACGGTTCGAATCTCGAAGCCAGCCTCTTCGTTGACGGTCGACGACATTTTCGGGGCAAACCTCCAGAAGAGCGGGAGTCTGTTTCGTGGTCTTAGCGTCGGTTCGAACCGGGACCTGGCACTGTCGTCCGGGTTCCGGATGCAGCTCGCGGGGAAGATTGCGCGAGACATCGAGGTCATCGCGGCGCTGACGGATGAGAACACTCCGATACAGCCAGAGGGAAATACGCAGACATTGCAGGAGATCGACAAGGTTTCGATTGAGATCCGAAGCTCGACCCTTAGTGCCACCATTGGAGATTTTCTCTTCTTTACAGATGGCACTGAGTTCGGGAGGCTGAACCGGAAGCTCCAGGGTGCCCGTGGAATCGCCGATTATCGACTTGGAGGCTCTCGAGGAAATTCCGTCATCTTGGGTGCGGTGACGCGGGGGAAATTTCATACGAATCAATTTCAGGGCATCGAAGGCGTCCAGGGTCCATATCGATTGTCCGGGAAGAATGGCGAAAGGACTATCATCATCATCGCCGGAACCGAACGGGTCTACGTCGACGGAGAGAAGATGACTCGGGGCGAAACAAATTATTACATCATTTACTACTCTAGCGGTGAGATTACATTCCGCCCGCGTCGGCTGATCACGAGTGCATCGAGAATTGTGGTGGATTTCGAATACACGGACAGATTCTACTCAAGAAGTTTGCTTATCGCACGGAGTGAATCTGAGCTGGTCTCTCAGAAAGTGAAGGTCACGGGGTCGTTCTTTCGGGAGAGCGATAACGAGAATGCTCCCATCGACATTTCCCTCAGTGACAGTGACCGGGCGATTCTTCGTCGGGGTGGCAATGACCGGCTCAAAGCGACAAAGACCGGAGCCAGCTTTGTGGGACGCGACACAGCCACGGGCCTCGGACGTGGACAATACGTCCGGATCGACACTCTGCTCAACGATTCACCTTACACCTTGTACCGGTACGCGCCAGGCGACACGAATGCCGTTTATTCCGTCGTCTTTTCGCTCTCCAGTCCCGGTGACTACATCAGGGAGAGCCTAGGAAACTTTAAGTGGGTGGGGCCTGGGAAGGGCAACTATCTTCCCATCATTTTCTTGCCTTTTGCTGAAAAGCATGACCTCGCCGATCTTGGTTTCAGTGCTCAAGTTGCCAATTTTCTTAACCTGACCGGTGAATACGCTTTTAGCAACTTCGATGCAAACAAATTCTCCAGCCTAGACGACACAGAGAACAGAGGGAGCGCCTTAAAGTTTGGAGTTTCAGCAAACCCAAGGGATATCAAGCTTGGCGGCAAGCGAGTTGGTTCATTCGAGCTGGAGTTGAAAGAGCGATACATCGGACAACGCTTCGTCCCGATCGATCGGACGAACGATATCGAGTTCGGTCGGAAATGGAACCTCGAGAGAACCATCCAGGAGAATGAGGAAATCCGGGAGGGGAGACTTCTGTTCATCCCTGTCGAAACGGTGCGCATCGGCGGCGGAGTCGGTCGAATTGTACGCGGGGACATTTTCCGCTCTGTACGTCGGGAAGGCCTTCTTTCTCTTCAAGCTCCAAAACTCCCAAGACTGGAATACTCGCTTGAGAGTATTAGCAGTCGCGACAGAATCTTAGGTGCAAACCTTCCCAACTTTGGCAGCGATTGGCTTCGCCAGAGGGGTCTCGCCGAATACGCTCTCGGGGGTATAATTTCTGGGCTTCAGTATCAAGGCGAAAAGAAGGAAACAATATCGGGTGCCGATGGTTCGCTTGTTGCCGGGAGCTTTCGATATGACGAGTTTGCGCCGAGGATCGAGGTTCCAGAATTCCGGGGGATGTCTTTCCGAACAGAACTCCAGCTACGCATGGAAGATAGCCTTTCTGAAGGAACGCTGCAACGCGCTTTCCGCAGTATCTCGCATCGATACCACTGGCGGTTGAAGCGGTGGAAGTCGCTATCTTCGACGATCGATCTAACAGTGCGCAATACAGAGTTCACGCCGATCTTCAAGCGACGAGGAAATACCGATATTCAGACGATCCTGTTCCGTTCCCAATCCAGAGCTTCTCCACTCCAACGGGCACTGGATGCCGACCTTTTCTACGAGGTAGGGACTCAGCGCGCATCGAAGTTGGAGAGGGTTTTCCTCCGTGTCCCGAAGGGAACGGGAAGTTATCGTTATCTTGGAGATCTAAATTCGAATGGATTGGCAGAGGAGAATGAGTTTGAGCTTACGCGATTCGACGGAGATTTCGTCGTCGTCACGGTTCCGTCGGAGGCTCTGTTTCCCGTCATCGATGTGAAAGCCAGTACGAGGTTCAAGTTTACTCCTGAGCGATTAATTCAGAAGCCCACATCTTTCTTTGCAAAGGCTGTTTCCAGCCTCTCTTCAGAAACCTATCTTCGCGTGGAGGAGAAGAGCATGGAAAAAGACTTGAAGCAAATTTACCTGCTCCATCTCAGCAAGTTTCAGAACGACAGCACGACGATTATGGGTAACAAACAGATCACGCAAGACCTTCATATCTTCGAGAACGATCCGGACCTTTCTTTTCGATTTCGCTTCGGTCAGCGATCGGCCTTTACGCAATTTGCTCTGGCGAACGAGCGTACATTGACCATCGAACGTTCAATGCGAATTCGCTGGAAGTTAATGAGAGAAGTTGCAGCACAGTTCGACATTCTGAGGAAAGTTGACCGATTGTCGGCTACGAGACGCTCCAGTCGAGAGAGGAACATCACATCCTCGAGCCTGGTCAGTGATTTTTCCTACCGTCCTGAGCAGAATGTCGAGGTCGGCCTTCGAATCGAGGTCTCTCGGTCGACCGACTCATTTCCCGCCCGGCCCGTTGCGGCGGATCTTAATTCGGAAGCGCTTCGATGCGTGATTTCCCTTCAGAGCAGAGGGCAATTCCGTGCCGAGGTCCAAAGAGAGGAAGTGGCACTGAGCGGAGTTCTTCCAGTCTTTCCTTTCGAGCTTACGGGCGGCAGGGTGCTCGGAAAGAGCTGGATCTGGCGAATGAACTTGGATTACCGGGTCACCAACTTTTTGCAAGCAACAGTCGGATACGACGGCAGGTCAGAGGGGGCCAGACGGGCGATCCACCTGGCCCGAGCTGAAGTGAGGGCGTTCTTCTAGTGCTCGGAGGATTTTGCGCTTGATTTTCTTATCTTTTTGGTTTCCTTAAATGGGTGATCTTCCAGATTCTTTCTCCATACCGCTGAAAACATGATCGCGGCGGTCGTCGGCTTCCTCATCGGCTTCGTGACGTGCGTACCCATTGGTCCTATCAACGTCGCGGTACTGACCAAAGGACTGAGAGAAAGTTTCGCACACGGCATTTCCTTAGCGATCGGGGCGGCGATGATGGATCTTGTTTACGCCTCGGCAGCGATGCTGGGTTTCTTCGCGATCTTTCAGGCCCCACGTGTGCATTTCCTTTTTCAACTATTGGGTATCGCGGTTCTCGTGTACTTCGGGATCAAGAATATCCGGAGCAAACCTTCTCCGCTCGAGAACGGCGTGCGGCTTACCCTAAAGCGCGAACTGCACGGGAGCTTTTGGATCGGTGTCTTTCTTTATCTCTCAAATCCAACTTTTCTTGGTTACTGGATCACAGTTGCAGGG
>JBBIJH010000170.1:0-5961 GCA_037446075.1 Ignavibacteriales bacterium | reverse complement strand
CGGCGCATCTCTCGCGTGACCTGATTCGGGCTGGTCCCGAAAACTTTAGCCGCGGTGGTCGCATGGATATCTTCCCCGTTCCGGAAAGCTTCGATCAGGCTTTCGTCCCGGGAGATATGAGCCATGATGCGCAACTCAATCTGTGAGTAGTCAGCGGACATGATGACTCGGCTTCCCGAGCTGGGGACAAATGCCTTTCGGATTTCACGGCCCAGCTCGGTGTGCATCGGGATGTTCTGGAGATTCGGATCGCTGCTGGAAAGACGCCCCGTGGCAGTACCAGTCTGGTTGAAAGAAGTATGCACTCTGCCCGTTTTTGGGTTGATCGCTCTGGGTAGAGCGTCGACATAGGTCGATTTCAGTTTTGCAATCTGACGATACTCCAGCAGCCGATCCACGATCGGGTGGGCGTCGCGAAGAGTCTCCAGAACACCGACGTCTGTCGAGTAACCGGTCTTCGTTCTGCGGACAATAGGAAGCTTAAGCTTATTGAAGAGAATATCGCTCAGTTGTTGAGTGGAATTGATATTGAATTTCTCACCCGCGATCTTGTAAATGTCGGCGACAATATTGTCCTGAAGGAGTTCAAGCTGCTTCGACATGTCACGCAGAAAATCGACATCGAGGACGACACCGGTTTTCTCCATATCGGCAAGTACAACAATCAATGGAAACTCGACTTCCTCACAGAGTCTCAACTGATTCAGTTCTTCGAGCCGCTGTTTCAAGACGTCATACAGGCGTAGCGTGATGTCTGCATCCTGGGCTGAGTACTCGGCAACTTTCTCAATCGGGACGTCGCGAATGTCCACTCTATCTTTACCCGTTCCCACGAGATCAGCGTAGGAGATCATCCGATAGTTAAGATATTCCCGCGCCAGAGCGTCGAGGCTGTGCTGCCCGTCTGCACGTAAGACGTAACTGGCGACCATCGTATCGAATGCAATTCCCCGAACCTCGATCCCATGCTGTCCTAACATCAAGATGTCGAATTTCAGATTCTGCCCACACTTTCCAATCGCCGGGTCTTCGAGGATAGGTTTGACCTTTTCCAGGACCAGTGAGAAGTCGAGACCTTGCTCACGAGCTCTTTGGCCTCTCTTTCCACCATTCCCCCGGCCACTGGCGCCGGTATCCTCTAACTGTCCGAAGAGGCCAAAGCTCTCGACCGCCTTTGAATTGGAAGATGGATGTCTCCTCGTGACCACGGGCATGTAATAAGCTTCTCCTGGCTTCACGGCAAAGGAAGGACCCACGAGTTCTGCCTCGAAGGGATTCAGAGAAGTCGTTTCCACATCGAGAACAAACATCTTCGCGCCAGCCAGTTTCTTGCAGAGGATTTCTAGCTCCTTCTCCGACCGAACGATGTGGTATCTGTGCTCGTCCGAGCGAATATCAATGAGAGGTGCAAAAGCAGCCACGTCGAACGTGATGTCCTCGTCAACTTTCTCGGTTGTGCTCCCGAGCTTGCGCAGCAGAGACTTGAACTCCAGCTCCGTGAACAAACGTCTCAACTTCCCAATATCCCTGGCGGCCGACTTTAGATGTTCAATGTCGATTTCTAATGGGACATCGGTTTTGATTGTGACAAGGTCTTTGGAGAGGAGAGCCTGCTCCTTGAACCGCTGAACCTTTTCTCTGAGGCTTGGTTTGGTGATCTCTTCCGCTCGCTTGATTGCCTGATCAACGGTGCCGAATTGCTTTATGATATCCCGTGCAGTCGCTTCACCTACCCCTGGAATTCCAGGGACATTATCCGATGGATCCCCGACGAGGCCGAGGATCTCGATCACCCGGTCTGGGCCCACACCGAATCTGTCCTCGACTGCTTTCTCGTCAATGATTTCCCACTCATCACCTCGTTTTCCAGGTTTGTACATCTTCACCAGTGGTGAGATCAGTTGCATGAAATCCTTGTCCCCGGTGACGAGGTAAGTTTCCATTCCCCTTTCTTCCGCTTTTCGCGCAAGTGTGCCCATGACGTCGTCCGCTTCGAAACCGGGGACTTCAATAATTGGAACGCTAAACGCTTCCACAACTTCTTTCAATTTCTCCATCTGATCAGCCATTGCCTCGGGCATCTTCTCGCGGGTGGCTTTGTACGCTTCAAATTTCTTGTGGCGGAACGTTGGCTCGGGCGTGTCAAAGACGACGGCGATATGCTCTGGCTTTTCTTCATCGAGAATCTTCATCAAGGTGTTCACGAAGCCGAAAATCGCGCTCGTGTTCTCACCCTTCGAATTGATCAGCGGACGACTGATGAAAGTGAAATAGGCACGGTAGGCAAGTGCCATTCCGTCCAGAAGAAACAGGCGTTCGCGTTTAGGCATGGAAGATCAACTGAGGCTCAAGAATAACCTAAGGATTTCGCGGAGAAGTTGCAAGCGAGGGGGTAAGTGGGCTACATTTCAACGTATTGCCTTTCTTCCGTTTCAACTTTTCCACCCGGAACCGCTTCTTCCTGAAGCGCCGTGTAGATGATTCCCGTCACGATAAACAGAATAACGCCGCTCGCTCCAAATGCCGAGCGCACTCCGAAGTGCGCCGCAAGATACCCGCCGCCGACCGGCCCAATGATATTCGCCAGGACGTAAAAGCTCGATGCAATCCCCATTATGGCCCCACGCCGATCAGATTCTGTGTACTTGCTGATATAAGAATAGAGTGGAGGTATGATCCCCCCGATACAAAAGCCAAGGATCGCTCGCAGGATCACAAGCGGAGCAATGCTATACACGACAACGTGGAGGAGATACGCAACCCCGCCGACTGCAGACGCGACGATGAGGTTTTTCCTGTAGCCTTGGCGGTCGTTTCGTTTTCCCCACCAGGGAGAGGAAAGGGTAGTGAAGATTCCCACGATAGAAAACACAACGCCTGCTACGGTCGCAAGATACTCTTTCTTAACGTCCATCGTCTCAACGAAAAGGGCAAAGATCGGTTGGACCATGCCGATTGCCACCTGGCAACTGACAATTAACAGGAGCGCTACCTTCAGGTGTGGCGAACTCAGGGAGTAACGGTAGTTGCTGAAGAAGGGATGGATTCGCTTCGGCTTCGCTTCGATCGGAACGTCCTCAACCCTTGTGATCACCAGCGTGCCACTGACGAAGCAGAGCCCGGCAACGATGAAAAAGATTGCGCGAAACCCGATCAAATCCGACATCGCTCCGCCGAACATCGGGCCGAGAACCGTCCCTGCCGCGGTTGCTGTCTGTAAGACTCCAATCGCATATCCCGTTTGCTCCTTTGGAGTTGTCACTGAGATGAGCGCGAGCGCGGCCGCGATGAATCCACTCACAAGACCCTGCACCATCCGGAAGATAAAAAGTTGCTCAACGTTTTGAGAGAGGCCTACAAGAATCTGTGCGATCCCTAGTCCAAAGATCGCGCGAATCACCATCAACTTTCTCCCGTACCGATCCCCCAGCCATCCCCAAATGGGTGTCATAAAGAGCGAGACCATGAATGGACCTGCGAAAGAAAGCCCGCTCCATTTAGAGACCTGTACCTCATCGGTGACGCCGAGTTCGCGGATAAAGAACGGGAGGAATGGAACGACGAGGCTCATCCCCATCATTGCGATGAACTGTGCGACCCAAACCACGCGGAGATTTCGTTGCCAGTCCAAGTGATCAAATTAGAGTGGATGAACGGATTCAGGTAGTGATAACATTTTGTGGGCGAAGCGTCACCTCTGAAGTGTGATGGCACCTGCCTCTACGGCTTTGTCGAGCAGCTCAGCAACTTTTTCCATCGATACGGTTCCGTAGTAGAACTCTCCGGCCGACATCGCCTCGGCGCTCACTGCATTGTAGATGTCGAGATAGCTGTTGATGCCATTGACAAAGTTGAATACCTCATAGCGCATCTCCGGATGGATTCCCTCGACGAAGCCTACCTTCCCTCGCTTTTCAAAGTACTGGTCCACGTTCTGAATGTTCAAAGGGATCCTCCTGCTAAGCTCCAGTTCTCTTGCACTAAGTCTCAAGGAGGGCTTCTTGGTCCCCGTGAGGAGTTCATAATACCGGTCTAACTTTTTCTGATAGGCGGACTCCTCCGAGGCAAGCTCTTTTTCAAGCGAACCCAGATATCCATAACCCTTTTTCCCCGCCTCGGTGAATACTCTTAGCGACTGCAGAGCTTTCCCTTCTCGAATGAATGCCTGTCGAACAAGGTTTCTGCTTGCTTTGTACGCTTCCACTTTATCCGCATTGGCCTTCCCCTCCAAATTTCTCAATGCCGTATTCAGGTCTGCAGTAATTCGATTCAGTCCCATTGTGTAAACAACAGAAGCCAGGGTGGGAACATTTTCATCCGTGGCGTTCGCGATGTAAAGGCCCGCGGCAGCGACGATGAATGCGTTCCGCTTCAACTGAGTTTGGTCGATTTGCCAGAGATCATCATCGGTCGAATGGATGAAGTCATCGGGCATGTTCGTCAGAGTTACGCCCGGGATACCGATGATGCCTTCGTTAAACACGAGATGGTCTGTGCTGTTGAAATAGGGTACAACGCGTGCGTGGAAGTTTTCTTTCGTCCCAAGGTGGGAGAGGATTGGTTTTGTGTACGGTTGCGGCTTGCCTGCTATCGCAGTGGTGAGGAACATCGTGTTTCCGGTGACGACATAATCTACAAGATCCTCCACTACATCGCTCAGGTAGCTGGGAATCGAGTGAGGGGTTCGGGTAATGTGTTGAACGCGGCTTCCGACGGATTGCTTTGCACCGCCCATGTCTTGATTGATGTTCACGAGCATCTTTGCGCGTTCTTCAGGATGATCTCGGAAGTACTGATACTCGGATGAAATCTCCGTCGTCCACCAAAAACGTATGTCACGCAGGGGGCGGGGAATCTTACCCTCGTTGATCAGTCGGACGAGCGTTCTCCCGATCTCCAGTATGTTGACGCATCCGGATCCGTCGTCATTCGCGGAAGTTTTCTCTTCTTGCAAGTGGGCCGTGAGGACAATTTGCTCGTCGTGATACTTTGATCCTCGGATGAACGCTTCAACGTATTCTTGCGTTGGAGGCTCCTTGAAGCTCGCTTCGATGACCACCCTTACCACTACTGTTCCATTCTTCAGCATTTCCTGCAACATCTTACCTTTTCGAGGAGAGACCATGAATCCGAAAGTCCCCGGCTTTCCATCCTCACTTTCATACTGGATCCCGGTCCACGCAACCTGGTCCGGTCGTTCAATCATCGTGCCCGTTCGAGGAAAGGTATGGTACATGGACGAAACGACGCCGAGCGCGCCTCGCTTCCAAACCGCCAAGTGCATGGCTGTTGCTGGTGAGCCTGAAGTTAGCACGATTTTTCCCGCAACATCCTTTCCATCGTAGTCCCGCTCCGTTCCTTCTCCAACGTCCACAAGCTCTGCGGTTACATTCGTAGATCGCGAGTTCGTTGCAAGCGCGACGGCATACTCTGCGTAGCTACCCAGTTTCATCTCGGTTGGTTGCAGAACCCATAGCTCGCCGTTCTTTGCGCTCCAGCTTCGTCCCGAGTACTTCTGTGAGACGACTTTCACATCCTCGAGGCCATACTCTTTCGCTTTCTGTTCGATGAAGAGGGCGGCCTTGTGGAAATCCTCCGAGCCTCCCGTACGATGGTAATGGGCAAGCCATCGGAGATTGTCATATGCCAGATCGCCCGATAGTTCGTTCACAAGATGACGTTCCACTGTTTCTGTGATGAAGGGGCTCTCTTGCGCCTGAAGTTCGCCGGTCGAGACAAAAACTGTAACAAGGACGGCGAGCAATGTTGTCACGCGGAGGGATTTCATGTTTGGCTCCTGTAATTTTGATGAATGGGGTGGAGTGGCTGACTCGAGAGTGTCGACTCAACGGAAGGCAAAACCGATTTCATTCAAATGATTTGATCAAGAGAGATTCCAGCGCGGTCGGGCGAACGAAGTCAATATAGAAAAATTAGCTCAGAGATGCAATGGAACTGACT
>JBBIJH010000169.1:0-6031 GCA_037446075.1 Ignavibacteriales bacterium | reverse complement strand
CATCTGACGGGATACCGAGTTCCTTTCGCTCTTCAAGGCCCGCGGCGGGTTCAATGCCAGAGAACACTTCCGCATCAATTGAGACGGGAGTCACAGCTACACGTTCAGAATCCAGCAGCCCTTTCCGAAGCCCGAACTCCCGTTCTGTCTCGCTCAACACGGTAACGTAGGCCACGGATTTCACGATCATCCACTCGAAGCAAAAGAATAAGAACCTGATGAGAGGGTTCTTTTTTTGGTCGAATCTGAAACCATGGCCTGTGTAAACAACGCGTGCTGGGAGATTTCTGTTAGCAATAACAGAGAGAAAACCTGCTTTTGCATTGTGAGCATGGATCAGGTGGAAATTTTCTCTTCTCAAGAATTTCCGGAATGAAAGAACCGCCTGCCAGAACGAGAATGCTGAGTAATTCGCGCGCAGGTTATGAACAGCAACCTCCTGCCCTCTCATCACTTCGCAGAGGGGGCCATTCCCAAAAACTGCAATATGCGTGTTAAATCTCTCCCGCGGCAGGTATCGCACGATGGACAGAATATATTTTGCAGTGCCTCCTAAGTCACTTGCTGGAGAGACAAATAATATTTTTGTCTTCTGTTGAAACATCGTCCGGGGGAGAAGCCTTATCGAGCCTCATGATTTTGATCTGCCATGCTCATGCTCGCCGGTCTTGAACCTTGTGCCAAATGTGTCGAGGCTAGCGCCACGGCGATTCCAAGCAGAACCCAAAAGTGCGGTTCAAACATTCCATCAAATGTTAGACTCATCAAGAAGAAGGAAAAAAGGGACAACATGACGGAACCCATCACGATTCTATGTCTTTCGTCCGATATTTTCCTGTAAGCTCTAAGAAGGTATCGCGTGACGGCAAGAGCAAAAAATAGACTCGGAACAAAGCCAACGATCCCTGTTTCAGCAAACAACCTCAGCGGCGTATTATGGGCCGACTTCGGTTCATGCGGAAGCAATGCTGCCCCCCTATAAACGGGAAAAGTTTCCTCAAACGCACCGAAGCCAACACCCACGAATGGGTGAGCCTCCGCAACCCGAAAGGCAACCTTGTAGATTTTCTTTCGCTGGTTTAGCGATGGGTCTTTTCCAATGGCAACCGTCTCAAGCCTTTTTGAGAGAGTAAATAGATCGATCACCCTGCCGCCAAGGTCTGTAAAGATCAAGACGGAGATGACCGCGAGAAAGAATACAACTACGCTCACCCCAAGCAGCCTTCTACTGCCTTTCGAGCTAAGAGTGAGGTCCACTCCAAAGACGAGGATCACAATAGCCAGCGTAAGAAGCGCGGCTCGAGAAACTGTCGAGATGATGGACGTGATAAGAACAATCCCGGCGAAGAACCAACCGACCTTCCAAAGGAACCGCCTCGAGAGAAGTGCACTACCCAGTGCAAGTGGCAGACCCATAAGCAAATAGGACGCATAATAATTGACGTCTTGAAATGGTCCGAAAAAGACTCGCCCAGTGATCCCATGGATGAATGAGCGAGAGGTGTAGGATTCATAAATCCCATAAGCACCGGTTGCCGCGGACTCAATTGTGAATAGAGCTAGCAGAAAGTAAATGATTTTCTGATTCGATTCCTGGATAAGATAGTAGCAAATGCCAGCCGCAGTTAAGGCAGTTGCGAGAAACTGAATGAATGCTAAGGTACTCACCGTGAGATCAACAGAGTTCATCAAGCTTGGCACGAAGCAAATCAGCATTATCCCTGTGTACCCAAACGTTGGAATCCGGCGAGAAGTAAACAGAGACCCGCTGAGCCATCGTAAGACAAAAATAATGATAAAGAAGCCTGCATAGATGTCGTAAATCCCAAATCCCCGGAGCGGCTCAAGGCCAAGTCCGGCGTGTGCAAAGGGCAAAAGGAGAATCAAGAAGGCGATCCTCGCCGTGCGATGGAAACTCCAGATCAAGGTCAGGAGAACAAGAAACCCGAGTGCAACGTGGGCCTCAGAGGCTAAAGCGACGGCAACAAGCCCGGCAACAGCCAGACCGAGTGGCAGGAGAGCCTCTTTCCTCATCACACCGTCTACAAATGCCAGCCTCACACGATTCACCCTCCTTTTGCGACGTCAGATCTCAAGAACTTGCTTACCACGCCAGTATTCCGATTCAGCAGATACACCATCGGTAAATAAAGAACCAAGAACAGACCCAGCGGTGCGACCATCTGCCAAAACAGTCTGTGAAAGTCAACCTCTGCGTTTGAAACAACCATGGTGTAGATGAACGTCAGAGCCGTTGCAGCATACAGAGAAGGCAAATAGAGTTTGGCAATCTCTCTCAATCGATCAGCTCCACGTGTCCCAAATGTGCGGAAAACGTGAAGGAAAAGAAAAGTCGAGAGGAGGAAATAGGAAATTGAGGTGATGACAGCCAGCAAAGGCAAACTCGGCGGACGAGTCAAAAAGACAAACCCATATGTTGCGAGAGCTATGAAAAGAGCGGAGATCTCTGAACGAAGATAGAGAGTATTCCGACCTGCCGCCATCAGCACGGCTGCAGGAATTGGAACAAGACACAGAAAATAGACTCCGAACGAAAGAAGAAAGAGGACGTCGATGGAACGATGGTACGCAGGAAGCAACCAAAGAATCAAGAACCGGCCAATCAGAAAAATGCTCGCAACCAAGAACGGAGCGATGAAGGCTGCTCCGATCATGGCAGAGGCAAAGACCGGTTTTAACTTTGCTGGATCTCCGGTTTCACCAAACTGCTCACTGATCCGTGGGTAGATGACCGAACTGATCCCCTGCGAAGAGGTGACGGGGACCTGTGCAACAAGAGAGGCCATGCCATAGATCCCGAGATTCTCTTTTGACAAAGCTAACGCCCCAATCAGTCGATCCAAGTTCAAGATAAGAATGTACAGGAGTCCCGTTGCAGAGAGTGGCAATCCAACTATGAGGAGAGACTTCAGAGAAAAGAAGCTGAACCGTGGATGGAATTCGTTCCTGAACTGGACAAGAAAATAGACTGCCGTCCCCAGTGACGCGATAAAGAGCCCTATGATGGCCCCATAGAAATGAAATGCTACGACGAGTCCGCTGACGAGTATCGTACGCAGCAGCTCGAAGGCTGACTCCACTTTGCTGAACAGTAGAAACTCGTGGCGGGTCCGCAGAATCATATGATAGAATCGGTTCACTTGATCCGTAACGATAATAAACGCAGCAACGAGAACTCCATATCGAATTAGAGTCTCCTCACTTCCGATGAAAACAAAGGAGTAAATCATCAAGCAGAAAAAAGCTAGGCCTGATAAGCCGAGTACTCCACCCAGAATCGAGTCAGCTATCCTTTTGCTCTCATCCTCCCTGCCCTGTCCGCGATAGTACGGAACCTCTTTGTCTCCGGCGTGACGCAATCCGAGGTGAATCTGATCGCCGTAGGTGAGTAAAAGCCCGATGACGATCCAAAGTCCATAATCTGCAGGGCCCAGATACTTTGCCACAAAGAAGTTCCTGATCATGCTCAAGCCAAGCAGGACATAACGGCTCGAGGCAAACACGATACTGTCCTTTAGCAAACTATGCTTCAAAGCAGACCCATCGTTCGGAATATTTCAGTAAAGCGCTGTTCGTAAGTGTGATCGCGACGCGTCCTCGCAAACCCCGCACTTCTGATCTCCTCGCGCTCTTCGCCGTGATCGAGATAGTACCGGGTTTTGTCCACAAGCTCATCAAAGTCGTTGAAACGAACAACCTCCTTCTCCGGAGTGTAAAATTCTTCTATCTCCTCCGGAGCATTTGTCATCAGGAATCCACCAGCTCCTGGTATTTCAAAATCCCTTGCCTTGATCTGGGCTCTCCGTGGCCCGGTCAGCGCTTTCAAATGGCCAACCATCTCCGCCGGAGTATTCAGCCTTAAATGGTCGTTAGCTCGCCTGGTGAGAAAGGTCTTCACAATCGGTTCTAGTCCGAGATGGACGGACGGTCCGGCGAAATTCAGACTAATCTTACTTGCTTGAAAGACATCGAGCATCTTCTGCTGGTCCAGCCTCCCATTTGGCCATCCCTCTCCCCAACAATCAATCCTGACACCCAGTCGCTTTAAGGCCGCAACGATCTTTCGGCGGTTGGAATGGGGCTGCCCAACAAACGTCACATCATAGATAAGCTCTCGACTGCCTGGCTGCCGCAGCGCCCATGAGTTGCACGCCCATTGAGTCTTGATGACTGTTTTATAACCCATTGCCCGGTATCCCTCAACGGCACGATGATCCGTTGTCGATACCCAGTGGAAAAGAGGGGCCCAATATCTCGAGTAGCCATCGAATCGCCAGTGATCGTCCGTGAACCAGTTGAAGGTGAGACTCTGGCCTCGTTTCGTTATCTCCCTGATCGTCTCCTTCATGAGTTCATCGGTAAACAGGACAAAGAAACAAAGATCAGGTTTCACCATCTTGACTTTTTCAAGTAACTGTTCATTGAGCGCTTTTCGTCCAACAGACCGGAGAATTTCATCGAAAGGAAAGTAGACCACCTCGATCCCTGGCATCCGAGTAAGGGTCTTGTAGAAGTTCTCATGCTCGTAACTAAAACCCCGATCTGGGATGCCATAATCGTACTTCATGGCGCAATAGAGAACCTTCATACCAGACTGTTCTCTCAGCTTCTTTTTCTCCGTCGAAAGACAGGACGAACTGCAGCCCAGGCGCGCTCTAACTTAGAGTATCTCTCGGGGTTCCCCAGTTTCATGCTCTCGAGACTCTCAGCAAGCAGTGCAACTGCGATGCTTGAAGCAGTGGCGATAAATGCAAATATCAAAACGATGAGTTTCTTTTTCGGTCTCGCGGGTTTTTCAGGGACTTGAGCCACGTCGAGGACAACTGCACTGGCTACGTCCCTTCTTTCCTCGTACTTTGCTTGTTCATAGAGCGGGACGATGTATTCATAGATTTTCTGCTGGACTGCAAAGTCCCGGTAAAGTCGGAGATACTCCACTCCGAGATCAGGAAGGGTTCGAAGTTTGGCGTTGAGTGTAGCAAGCTCCGTCTCGGCAGCTTTGACAAGTGGATTTGCTGCACCAAAGCGCCGTTCTGCAATTCCCATCTCCACTTCTACCAGCATCTTCCGCGCGAACAATTCGGCAGCTGCAGAGATCGTGGCTTGGGTTTCCTGCGGAATAGAGACGAAGCCCTCCTTCTTCTGGAAATTTCTAAGTCGCTCCTCTGCCGCTTCTAGGTTCAGCTGAATTTCATTCACGTTCTTCTCGAGAAACTCCCGGCTACTCCTCGCCTCCTGCGCATTCAGGTCAATCCAAACTTCATTGATCACTTCCACGAAATAGTTTGCCATCGCAGCCGCCCTTTGTGGATCTCGATCGTACACCGTGATCTCGATTGCCCCTTCTTCACCCAATTTGAAGATGCAATTCTCTCTTAGAGTTTCCACCGCCTCCGCGATGGACTTCTCTTCCACTTCATAAACCTCCACGAGGTTGAACTTCGTGACGACTTTTTCCAGCCCCTTCCTGCTCTTGAGGATCGCGAGATAACGATAGATGTCCTCGGTTCCTCCGCCTCCGGCGAGACCACGCAGGAGAGGTATCTCTCTCTGAAGCCTAGAAATATCCCCAAGCCCTGTCAAAGCCCCTCTCGATCTTGGCGGCATGATGGAGGTCCTCGCTGCATACCACTTTGGCAACAAGAAGCTCACGGCTGCCGAGAGAAGTGTCACAACAAGAACAACGCCGATAATGAACTTCCTCCATTTGACGACTGTGGCGAACACCTCGATGAGAGAAAAGCGTCCAGAATCGGTAGATATCTCGGTAGATGAAGTTTCTGTATTCAGATCGGTCATCTGTGATGCCCTTTGTAGTTTTCTATCTCGAGAATTGTAACCGGCTCGGTGAGGGTTGTTTACCTCCTCGCCTGATCGATCAAGAAATAGATTGTTGCAGCCGCCGTCGCGACGGTAAACACATCCCGAGCAATGGCAAAGTAGTAGCTAAGCTCACGAGCTGCACGGAGAGGAACAAAAATTGCGTCCCCCTCTCCCACCTGCTCTTCCT
>JBBIJH010000168.1:0-6038 GCA_037446075.1 Ignavibacteriales bacterium | reverse complement strand
TCTCCATCCCGAGCCGACTCAAATAATCGATCGCGGCTCCAAGACCGATGGCTCCGACAATGTTTGGTGTCCCCGCCTCAAACTTCCATGGCAGCTCGCGATAGGTTGCGTACTCCAGCTGCACCTCGTTGATCATCTCCCCGCCCCCCATGTACGGGGGCATCGCATCGAGAAGATTCACTTTGCCATAAAGAACGCCTATCCCCGTCGGTCCAAGCATCTTGTGCCCCGACAGAGCCATGAAATCGCAGTCCATCGCCTGCACGTCGATGGGCAGATGGGGTGCACTCTGGGCGGCGTCGACAAGGATCAACGCCCCAACTTCGTGTGCCTGTCGGGCGAGCTCCGCGACCGGGTTGATCGTGCCTAGGACGTGCGTAACCGCGACAAGCTTCGTCCGATCGCTGAGGAGGGCCGAGATCTTAGAGAGGTCGAGTCGCCCGTCGGGTGTGAGAGGAATAAAACGGAGCCTGGCACCAGTTTGCTGTGAAATGAGTTGCCAAGGGATCAGATTGCTATGGTGCTCCATGTACGTGAGGAGGATCTCATCGCCTGATCGGAGATTAGATCTTCCCCAGCTGCTCGCCACAAGATTAATGCTCTCGGTGGCGTTACGAGTAAAGATAATCCCTTCCCTTTCCCGTGCGTTGATGAACGATGCCACCTTGTCCCGCGCCTCTTCATAGCGCCGTGTTGCCTCTTCGCTGATGGCATAGATGCCCCGATGAACGTTGGCATTATAGGAGCGATAGTATTCATCCGTTGCTGCAATGACGGGCAAGGGTTTCTGAGTCGTCGCAGCGCTGTCGAGGTAGACGAGGGGTTTGCCTCTTACAAGCCGCCCGAAAATCGGGAAGTCTTTCCGGATTTCGCTTGGGTCGAACATGGTGGGACCTTTCAGTTGATAGCTTTCTGTGAAAACGGCCACCGACTAGCTAACGACTCGTGGGGGTGTCCTGGATTTCCCGACTGTTCGATAGTGTTCCATGGTGGAGAACACACTACTTTTTCTGGGGACTGTAGTAGGGATTCGTCCCTGCGGCGTGATCCGTCACATCAAGAATCTCGCCGACCCCGGGGACGACCTCACGGATCGCGTGCTCAATTCCCTGCCTCAGCGTGACATCGGCCATCCCACAACCCTGACACCCCCCTCCCATCTGAAGATAGACAACATTCCCGCGAACATCGATGAGATTCACCCACCCACCATGTGTCCCGATTGCTGGATTGATCTCCGTATCGAAAAGTTCCTGGACTTTTTTCCTGATCGCCTCTTCTGACGGCAGGCCTAGCTTCACTGATTCCGAGACAGCAGGAACACCGGATTGAAGCTGGGTTCTAATCGTTGCACCAATCTGCTTTGCCACAGGGAGCCAGTCATCATATCCAGACTTTGTGACCTTCACGATATTCTCATGCACTAGGACGGAGAAAACTCCGGGTATTTCAAAAAGCGCTTCTGGAAGCGGCGATCCCTTTGCTTCCTCCCTACTCCGAAAGTAGAATGACCCCCCGGGATACACAGGTTGGCTGACCGTAAATTGGCAGGTTTCAGGGCTGATGACCTCCGCTCGGATCCTAATTTCGTTTTCCATCCTTTATCGTTCACTGTTTGAGTGTTGGAACAAGAAGGGACAAATCAGAAGAGCGGCTCGCACCTGATTTTTCCCACCTTGATGCGCTTCAGGCCGGCGAAGGCCGAATCGATTACAACAAACTCTCAATGCCTTCTCCCAATTTCTGGAGGGTCAACCAATCTTCGTCGAGTGGAAGCACCTCAGACTGCGAAGGAATTGCCGCAGCCGCAGGTTCGCGTGGCATTGGGGTTATTGAAAACAAAGCCCCTTCCCATCAGACCGTCCTGGAAGTCCAGCTCCGTCCCCGCTAAATACATTAGACTCTTTGGGTCAATAAAGACCTTGACACCACCAAGCATCAGAATCTTATCGTCTTCTCGTGGCTCGGAGTCAAACGCTAAGACGTAGGAAAATCCAGAGCATCCTCCTCCCTTCACGCCAACTCGCAGCCCATAGGAATCCGGAATGTTGTTCTGTGTCTTGATATTCCGAATTTCATCTGCTGCTTTTGCCGTGATGTTGATTATATCCTGTACCTGCGTGTGCTCTGTTGCAGGAGTCTCTGCCATAACTTTTGCCTCCTCGATTTTGACGAATGGTCAAAACCCCAGTTGTAGTCTTGCAGCTTCCGACATCATACTTGGATTCCATGGCGGGTCCCAGACGACGTCGACATCCACGCTCGTAACCCCTGGAACACTCCTCACTTTATCATGTACCTCCGGCGGTAGGGACTGCGCTGCCGGACAGTGCGGCGTCGTTAACGTCATCTTGATCGCGACACCTCCAGAGTCATCCACTTTTACCTCGTAGATCAAGCCAAGCTCATAGATGTTGACGGGGATCTCGGGATCAAAGCAGCTTTTCAATGCTTCGATCACCTGTGCCTCGATGAGATTCTTCTCGATGGCTGTGATCTGCTGACCTTCCATAGCGTCCTTATACTCGGGGAAAAAGTCCATTCACTCCGTTGTAACCACTTCTTCTTTCGCTTTGAGGGCCGCGTGAAGTGTGTGCCAGGCAAGGATGGCGCACTTGACACGAGCTGGGAATTCTGAGACGCCTGCAAACGCTTCAAGTTTTCCCAAGCTCTCAGCATCGTTGGCAGACCCCGATTCGCCGGTGACTAATTTATGAAATTTCTCAAACAAATGCTCAGCCTCTTGCACAGTTTTTCCCTTCACGACCGAGGTCATCACAGATGCGGAGGCTTTAGAAATCGCACAGCCTTTCCCCTCGAAGCTGATGTCTTGAATAACGTCGTCCTCAAGCTTCACGTAGATAATATATTGGTCGCCACAGAGCGGGTTGTTCCCTTCCACTCTGCGATCCGGATTCTCGATCTTGCGGAAGTTCCGCGGGTTTCGGTTATGATCCAGGATTACTTCCTGATAAAGCTCTCGTATCGGGGACATTAGGCTTCCTTTTTCTGCCAGCCTTCATCGAGCTTCGCGTGTAACAGCCGTTCAAGTTCTTTCCTCAGGTATTTGAACGCGATCCGTTCGATGATATCGCTGGCGAAGGCATAAATCAACATCTTCCGCGCTTCTGACAGTCCAACTCCGCGTGACCTCAGATAGAAAACGGCTTCTTCCTCAAGCTGACCAATCGTTGCTCCGTGCGTACACTTCACGTCGTTAGCAAAGATTTCCAGTTGTGGCTTCGTATCGATGGCCGCACTATCCGATAGCAGGAGGTTCTTGTTCGTTTGCTTTGCATCCGTCTTCTGTGCGTCTGGCCGAACGATAATCTTACCGTTAAATACCCCGCGGGATTCCCCACCGAGAATCCCTTTGTACACCTCGTGGCTGGAACAATGTGGCTTGGCATGGTCAATCGTTGTGTGATTGTCTATCAACTGTCGATTCATCCCGAGGTACAGCCCGTTTAGAGTGGCTTCCCCCCCTTCCCCATCAAGAACCGCAACGACTTCATTTCGGGCAATCGCTCCTCCCAACGTGATCACATGCGAAGTTAAGTTGCTGTTCCTTCCCTGGGAGAAGTGTGTCGTGCCAATGTGAAATGTTCTTTCTGCCTCGTTGACGAATTTCGTATGCTCGAGTGTAGAGTTCTCGCCGAGTACTACTTCTGTAACCGCATTAGTGAAGCTGACTTTTTCTCTCAGGCTCACATACACTTCTACGATCGATGCATGGGCATTTTTCCCGACGATGATAAGCGTGCGCGGGTTTGTGATATAGTGCTGCTCATCGAACGAAGAGACGAAGAATAATTGAAGCGGCGCCTCGAGTATCACCCCGTCAGGGATGTGAACGAAGAACCCGTCGCGGAAGAACGCAGTGTTCAGAGCCGTAAAGGCATTCCTGTCCAATCGAGCGTAACGGGTCAGATGGTCCTCGACAAAGGAGGGGCCTTCCCCCATGGCCTTCATCAGGCTACCAGCATACAGTTTGGCGGGGAGCCGATGAAACGAAGAGAGCTCCCTGGCAAAACGTCCGTTCACGCAGAGAAGCTTGCCAACCTTTTGGTCTGCAAAAGGCAGCCGGTCAAGATCTCTTCGTGTCCGCGCATCACAGTTGTAAGATGCCACCGGTTTAAAATGAACATGAGTGAGCGGGGAAACATCTGTATACTTCCACTCCTCGTCACGCGTCGTTGGAAAACCCATCTCCGCAAACCGCCCTATAGCCTCTCTTCGAATCGATTGCATTCTGGCGGTCTGGTGCCCGTCCAGATTCTTCTCGAAGAGGTCAAACTCCGACAGGTACCAGTCTCTGGTCGAGGTGGGAACCGCCCCCAGCGGCCCTTCAAGTTCCTGAATGGTCGAGATTTCTTCGCTGGGTGACTTCAAGATATGCCGTTGTCCTTCTATCATCCCTATCCCCATGTTCTATGCCGATACCTCCATCTCTTCTTTCAACCAGTCGTATCCCTTCTCCTCGAGTTCGAGGGCTAAGTCCTTCCCGCCTGATCGGACAATGCGGCCATCGAGAAGGACATGGACAAAATCCGGGATGACGTAGTTCAAGATTCTCTGGTAGTGAGTGATGAGGATGATGGCATTCTCCCTGCTCCTCAGTTTATTGATTCCGTCAGCGACAATCCTGAGTGCGTCGATATCAAGCCCGGAATCCGTCTCATCGAGTATCGCGAGCTTTGGTTCGAGGATCGCCATCTGGAAGATTTCATTCCGCTTCTTCTCCCCGCCGGAAAAGCCGTGATTCACAGGTCGATTCAGGAGGGTTTCGTCAATGTCGAGGGCTTTCGCTTTCTCCTTGACCAAAGCGAGAAAGTCCACTGCGTCAAGTTCATCGAGTCCTTTGTGTTTCCGAATCGCGTTCAGACCAGCTTTCAGGAAGTAGGTATTCGTAACTCCCGGGATTTCCACGGGGTACTGGAACGCCAGGAAGATTCCCTCACGCGCTCGATCTTCCGGAGACATGCTCAGCAAGTCCTTGCCCTGATACAATACCCTGCCTTGGGTCACCGTGTAGGTTTCTCGGCCTGCAAGCACCTGGGCTAAAGTACTTTTCCCTGACCCATTCGGGCCCATAATTGCGTGGACTTCGCCAACGTTCACCTTGAGGTCAAAGCCTTTGATGATTTCATTTCCGTCAACACCGGCGTTTAGATCGATGATTTCAAGCATGACTGGTTATCTCCTGATCCGGATTTCATTTTACATTTTGCCTTCATTTTATCCAACGCTTCCCTCCAGACTCACTCCGAGGAGCTTTTGCGCCTCGACGGCAAACTCCATCGGCAATTCCCGAAACACTTCTTTACAAAATCCATTAACGATCATGTTCACAGCATCTTCGGTCGAGAGGCCCCGCTGCTTACAGTAGAAAATCTGATCCTCTCCGATCTTTGAGGTGGACGCTTCGTGCTCGATCTTTGAGGAGGTATTCTTCACTTCCATGTAGGGGAAGGTGTGAGCACCGCATTGATCTCCGATGAGAAGAGAATCACACTGCGAGAAGTTTCTTGCCCCCGTTGCATTCTTCAGTATCCTGACCAAACCGCGGTAAGAGTTTTGGCCATGGCCGGCGGAAATTCCTTTTGATACAATAGTGCTTCGCGTGTTTTTCCCTATGTGAATCATCTTGGTGCCCGTATCGGCCTGTTGGTAGTTGTTTGTGACGGCAACGGAGTAGAACTCCCCGACAGAGTTATCGCCTTGAAGAATACAACCGGGATATTTCCATGTGATCGCGGCACCAGTTTCCACCTGCGTCCAAGTAATCTTTGAATTTCGACCGAGACACTTGCCACGCTTCGTGACGAAATTATAGATTCCGCCCTTTCCTTGCTTGTCCCCCGGGTACCAGTTCTGGATTGTGGAGTACTTGATAGTGGCGTTATCGAGCGCGATGAGCTCAACGACAGCTGCGTGGAGCTGGTTTTCATCGCGCATGGGAGCAGTGCAGCCCTCGAGGTAACTCACGTACGCGCCTTCATCCGCAATGATCAGTGTCCGCTCGAATTGCCCTGTCT
>JBBIJH010000167.1:0-6096 GCA_037446075.1 Ignavibacteriales bacterium | reverse complement strand
TTGTCCTTCTACTCCTTTCTCCAATGGGCACCAGCTCAAGTCGGGATTCGGTACAACGAGGAAGCGGAGGAGGCCTTCCGTGACGGTGTCGCACGCTTTGCCTCCGAGGATTTCGAAGGTGCCTACAGTAAATTCGCCCACTTGCTCTCATCATTCCCAAGGAATCAGCGAACGAGTGCTGCATGCGTGATGGCCGCGAAGGCGCTTTACCGATTGAAGCGGTTCGAGAGCTCGATCCGCCTCTTGGAAGAGTTTCTTCGGACCCAGCCCTCCAGTCGATACCTCGTGGATGCCCACTTCACACTTGCTACCAATTACTACGCACTAGGCCGACATGATCAATCGATGGCTGAATTTCTTAAAGTTCTTGAATCAACAGAAGACGCGACGCTGAAAGAGAAAGCAGAGCACTTCGTAACTCTCCTCGGCAACAAATACCTGAGTGGAACAGCACTGAAACCTTTCCTTGACCGCGCGGCGAGTGCCACGGCGAGGATACTTCTTGGTACAGCGCTGGCAGAAAAATGGACTGCAGGTGGGAGAACCGAAGAAGCCCGCTCGATTCTCAGGTCCCTCATCCAGCAGTATCCGAATTTTGCCCAGGTGGTACGAGCGCGCGCCCTTCTGAAAAAACTCGAAACGGTGAGGACCATCAAACTAGGGCTCGTGTTACCGTTATTTTCCAAATCGTCAGACGCCTCGGTACGGCTCATCGGGGAGGAAATACGCCGGGGAATGGAGTTTGCCGCAGGGGAATTTCAAACGGCCGGTGTAGGTGTTGAACTCGTAGCACTGGACTCCGAGGGCGATCCAGCAGTAGCCGCCTCGGCAGTTGATGCCCTGACGAAAGATAAGGAGCTTAATGCAATCCTAGGTCCCATCTACAGTGCGGAGGTGAGTGCAGCAGCAAAGATCGCTAATCAGGCGGGTATTCCCTTAGTTTCCCCGACCGCGAATGCCAACGGCCTTGCTTCCGTAGGCTCGTACATTTTTCAAGCGAATCCCGATTACTCTATTCGAGGGAAGGCCATGGCGCGCTATGCACTGGAACAACTCGGAATGCGATCCTTTGGAGTGCTTGCCCCGATTGATTCATACGGTCGGTACATGGCCGAGAGCTTTGTGGAAGAAGCAGGCCGACTCGGAGCAAAGATTATCGGCGTCGAATGGTACGAGAAAGGCACGACGGACTTTGGGGAACAGTTGATGCGATTCAGAAAGGCGGCGAAGCTGGAAATTGCTGATCCGCTCGTTTCCTTTTCAAGGAAGATACCGCAGGCGGAAATTCAAAAGCTTGTTGCTCGTGGCGTACCTCGAGAACTTCTTGATTCCCTGATAGCAGCGCGAGGGAAGATCAGCGTTTATGCTTTGCTTGGCTCCGACGGGAAGAGGATTGCCGATTCGCTACATATCCCGACTGTCAAGGAAGTCTCGGATCTCGACACGCTGGAAATTCCAATCAAGAGTATCGATGCATTTTACCTCCCTATTGCAAGCGCGGAGGAAATAGGAATTCTTTCAGCCCAGCTTGCGTACCATAACTTCAAGACACAACTTCTCGGCAGCGGAGACTGGTATAACCTGGATGAACTGGAAGACAACCGTCGATACACAGACGGCATCATCTTCGATTCCGACACCTACGTGGACCCTGCGGATAGCGCCTATCTGGAGTTCTACGATCGATTCCTTCAAAGAACAAACACACGTCCGACGAAGAACACTCTTCTGGGGTACGATTCAGCGCGGCTCGTATTAACTGCCGCAGTTCAATCCATGACCGCCTCGCTCACGCCGCCGAACACTCCTGCTCTCTCGCGGGAGGGAGTTGCCATGGCGCTTCGAAGCTCGAGAGCCTATAGGGGATTGCATTCTGTCATCTCATTTAGCCGCGGCAGAGTGAATGCAGCACTGAATATCCTTCAGTATAAAGGCGGCGCTGTAAGAAAGTTGTGCGACTTTATCGTTCAGGAGGAATAATGGACCAGAAGAAAAGACAAGACAAGTCGAAGGAGGGGGCATTCTACCACGCTCGGATCAAGGATTGGCCTGAAGACGAGCGACCCCGTGAAAAACTTCTCAAACGCGGTGTCGATGCTCTCTCTGATGCTGAATTGCTGGCACTGCTCATTGGGTCTGGTACGGGAAAAGCGACGGCAGTCGATGTCGCGAAAGGTCTCCTCGTGAAGCATCAAAACCTCCGGGAGCTTGCCGGAAAGTCTGTCTCCGACCTGAAGAAGTTCGAGGGAATCGGACCTGCCCGCGCCGTGACGATTGTGTCGGCCTTTGAGCTTGGTCGCCGGCTGCAGGCGCGGGAAGATGAGAAGAGAGTGGTCGTACGCTCACCGCAGGATGTTGCAGACCGTTACATTCCGAAACTCCGCGACCTGAAACAGGAAGTGTTCCTCATTCTTCTCCTAAATAGCGCGAATGCGATCATCCGCGAAGCGAAGATCTCGGAAGGGACTCTCAACGCAAGCGTTGTCCATCCGCGAGAGGTCTTCAAGTCGGCGATCGACGATCGGGCTGCGAGCATCCTCCTGATCCATAATCACCCGAGCGGTAATCGTTCACCCAGCCGGGAAGATATCAGTCTGTCGAGGCTGGAAAGCTACTCGACATCCCCGTTCATGACCATATTATTGTAGAAGCAGGCACATATTTCAGCTTCTCGGAAGAGAACCTGCTATGATAGGCGTGAAGCCCTGAAGTGGTTGGATTCTGGGCTAGGAAAAACCCCGAACGATTTTTCTTGACATAAACGCGCTATTTTAGTATAATTCAATGCGTTTTCTTCTGTTCTGAAATTCAGTTCTTCAGCCCATATCACATAGGAGGGGAATCCATGCGACACTTACGAAGGGCAACCCTTCCGGTCTTGGTCGCCGCCTTTCTCGTCGGCTCGCTTCTTCTGGGGGGATGTACACGGCACGCAAGCGAGGAGGAGCTAAAACAGCTGAATGATCTCAAGGCGGAGGTGGCCTCGCTGGAAAAGCAAATCGCTGAGAGGGAAGGCGCGAAAGCCAATCTCGAAAAACAAATTGCTGCAAAGAACGACAAGCTTAAATGGTGTGCAGATGAGCAGCAAGCTGTGAAGCAGCGTCTGCAGAATTGGAAGTAAGAAAAACTCAAGGAGTCTAGACCATGAAACTGCAGAAAATTATCTTCTCTATCCTGGCTGCTTCACTCGTGCTGTATGGAGCGAACATCGCTTTTGCTCAGGAGAAGATGACGAAAGAGGAGTGGGAGAAGCAGATTCAGGAGTACACCGCAAAGCGGAACGACCTCAAGGCAAAGCTCGATAAACTCGATGCTGACATCAAGGCGTTAACGGCGCAATCAGCCTCTAAGGATGCTGACTTTGCAAAGTGTGAGGCTGAGCTCTATGCCCTCGTCGGGGCGACTCGAGCTGAGGTCGAGGCGTACCGCGCAAAAGTCAACGCCCTGGAGGGCAAAGTGACGGAGCTTACGCGGCTTTCGAATCAAGACCTCTGGAATCGAAAAGGCGAAGTGGATGGCGCGCAGACCGACCTGAATGGACTTCGGATGAGCAAGATCAGCTTGCTCACGGAATTCTGGGAGAAGCTCACTTCGATTCAGCAGAAGATCGATGGACTGAAAGCTACTCTCGCCGCAATTGCCAACACGATGGAGAGATGGTACACGGTTGGCACGTGGTCGAGAGATCGCGACTGTCTTTGGAATATCGCGAAGAAGAAGGACATCTATGACGATCCCTTCAAGTGGCCGAAGATCTGGCAGAGCAATCGTGACAAGATCCGGGACCCGGACATCATTCAACCCGGTTGGAAGTTGAAAATTCCTCCCGTCGCACCTTTAACCAAGGAGGAAAAAGCGGCCGCTAACCGGCACTACAGGAAGAAAGCGGGATAAGAGTTCAGAGGGGGAATCTTCCTCAGGCATTGAAGTCCTGTCGAATGCACAAGGCCCTTGCGTAGCTTCTGCGAAGGCGGAAGTCCGTGAGGGCCTTTAGTTTTTCAGGGGCGCAGAGGATAAAACAGGAGGTGAGAGTGACAGAAAAGAGGATCAAGCTTGAAGGGGTAGATGCGCTTCGTCTGTTGGGGTTGAAAGATACGAACCTACAGATGATTGAGGATCGTTTTGACGCCGATGTCATCGTTCGCGGTGATAACATCTTGCTGCGTGGCGAGGCGGAGGAAGTCAGTCAACTTGAGAAGATCTTCAAAGAGTTAATATTCATTTTGAACAAGAACGGGAACCTGACCGCTAGCGATGTCGATACCGTCATCGACCTCGTCGCTGTCAGCGGTGGGAAACCCGGCAAAGCCTTGCCATCGACGCTGGAGGCAGACGAGTTTGACTCGGTCGTGCTGTTCACAAAACATGAGGTGGTTCGAGCACGGACACCCGGCCAGCGAGAGTACGTGCGCCAGGTGAAGAAAAACGATATCGTTTTCTGTATCGGTCCAGCAGGGACAGGCAAGACCTACCTTGCCGTCGCGATGGCGATCGCGAGTTTGAAGAGTCGGGAAGTTCTCAAAATTGTTCTCGCGCGGCCCGCGGTGGAGGCAGGGGAAAGTTTGGGATTTCTCCCAGGAGATCTGCGGGAGAAGGTGGATCCCTACCTTCGACCCCTTTATGACGCACTCGATGATATGCTCCCTCCTGAGAAGCTCAGAAGCTACCTCGAGAAGAACACGATTGAGATCGTGCCCCTTGCGTACATGAGGGGAAGGACGTTGAACAATGCTTTTGTGATCCTCGACGAAGCCCAGAACGCGTCGAGCATGCAAATGAAGATGTTCCTGACGCGGTTAGGAGCAGCCTCAAAGGCGATCGTGACAGGGGACATCACGCAAATTGATCTTCCCGACAAGGCGATCTCGGGACTCGTTCAAATTCAGGACATCCTCAGAGGAGTTGATGGCGTCTCATTCGTCTACCTCGATCGGAACGACGTCGTGCGCCACAAGCTCGTGAAAGATATCATCGACGCGTACGAGAAGTACCACAACGGAGAGAAGCCAATGTAGAATCCCGCCAACTGATCCTCTGTAGTAGCGTAGAAACAAAAGCAGGCTGTCCCAGAGTCTATACCCTTCCTTTCCCGTCGACTTTAGAAGGCGTTCTCTTTTCAACATTGGGGCTCGATCGCATCACGCAAGATGCTTACGTAGGATTCGTGGCGATGTAAATCTTTGTCCCCCACCACCAACGGCTCCCCCTCTTCTCAATCGTAACCACGCCACGATCGACGAGTTGCTGAATCACATCGAAATTCGAAAGCAACTCCTCACTGAGCGGATACCACTGCTCCTCAACGAGTTTGACGATACGGAAGTACCTCCGGGCCTGCTCGAGGACCCGTTGCTCGCGGGAAAGAGTGAGCACGGGGAAGAACAAC
The DNA here is from genome assembly GCA_037446075.1 of Ignavibacteriales bacterium. Taxonomy (GTDB): domain Bacteria; phylum Bacteroidota; class Ignavibacteria; order UBA10030; family JAHEZR01; genus JBBIJH01. The sequence continues at coordinate 710 of JBBIJH010000167.1, read as the reverse complement.
TGACCGTTCGGTGTTAAGTACTCACCGGCTTGTGTAAGAATGTTCGAGACCCAGCGTGTTCCATCCTCTCCAGCCTCGCTGTGGATCTGTGGAGGATACCACCGCGAAATTCGCGCCACAGACTCTGCCATTCCAGAGACATCTTCGACAACGAGATCAAACTTCATCCCCGACCATGGCTCAAATAGACTTCCGCATCGACACTCCACCTTCACGTTGCAAGCTTCTGCATTCTTCTGCGCTAATCGAACAGCCTCCTCACTTATATCAGAAGCACAGACGGCACCACCGAGTGCCACATATTTCGCGAGGGCAATAGCGACGATCCCACAACCACAGCCGAGGTCAAGAATCGCTTTCGGCGGTGTTCCGACATTTTTCCTGACAGCATGCAGAAGGAGGACTGATGTGCTCGTGGGATAGAAGACCTTTGAGCTCGTTGTTACAACGATGCTCTCACAGTCTCCAAGTTTTCTGTCTTTGTACTCGAAAGTTGGTGGGAACTCTGGGGTCATAGATTTTCTCCAATTGGTGTACTAATCTATACTTCGGCGTTCAATTAAGCAAGGACAACCGGCCTTGCAAAGGTAACTCGGATGCTGCGGATGAATATTGACTCTCGGAAATTTTCATTATATTTGTGGAAACCACGTTGGCATGCCTATCGAATCCCGCGAAGCAATATTATGAGCCACATTACCACTTTTCAG
>JBBIJH010000166.1:0-6106 GCA_037446075.1 Ignavibacteriales bacterium | reverse complement strand
ACTTTGCCTATGGTAGTCGCTCCCATCTTGCTTGTAATCGGATATTGCATTATTATTCCAGTTGGAATTCTTTACCGGAGGAAGACCGCTCCGCCAACGATGGTCACAGAGACAGGAGCGAGCCAGAGGCCGACGGAAAAATCTGGCGGATGAATTTCTTCCTACGGTGAGAATCATCGGAGGTAATTTGTATTCCCCCTTCGCTTTGTCAATTCAAAGTCTCGAAGTTCTCAGCACGCTCAGCCGAGGACTGGCTTCGGAGTCGCGGCTGAGGTACTTATTCAACCAGCTTGATGGTAATAGGAGTCATCATGAAACCCTCCCCCTTAAACGAACTAATCAAGAAGCTTAACACATTCGCAACGGACAATTACTGGGAGCTGGGCAAGTTCCTCGTCGAAAAAGTGATGCCTATCGCACGAAAGCAAGGGATGTTCGAGGAAGAAGTGCTGAAAGAGATCAGTTCGCAGCCAGGGATTAAATTCCCATATAGCATGCTGAAGCAATGCCAGCAGTTCTATACCTACTACCCGGAGGTGAACAGGTTGCCCCTGCCTGAAATTTTTTACTTTGATCTCGCGACGAAAGTGCCTGAAAGCTCGAAGCGCAGGGAATATGAGAAGCTCGCTCTCAAGTATCATTGGACAATTTCAGAGCTTCGCAAGAGGATCCACGACGACGAGGTTACAGCAAGGGAGATGGAGCGAACAAAGTATGGATTCGACTTGAGAGAGCGCAACATCTGGAACTTTGATCAACCCGATCTTCGCTTCGGGAAAAGCAACTTCAAGGGTCGCCTGCCTGGTCAGATCATCGCGAATGCGCTCTTCTACTACACGGAACCCGGCGCAGTGGTAGTAGACCCATTTGCCGGGAGCGGAACACTCGGGGATGTCATCGACGTACTGCCCTACTTTAGCAACCGAAAGTACAAGTTGTACGACATCGAACCGATCGACCCGCGCATCACACGACACGATACGATCAAGATGGGGATACCGGAGCAGTCAGAAAGTGTCGACTACGTGTTCCTTGATCCTCCAGCTGAGTTCTATTCCGCAAAGGCCCCCGATGGTACCGAGCAAGAGCCATCCGTTGCGCTGGCTGATTTTCTGTTGAAGTTCAAAGGGCTGGTCAGGGAAACTCATCGAGTTCTAAAGACCAGTGGAAAGGCTTCGGTGGTTGTTGAACCAGCATTTACGAGCAAAGGGTACCTCGATTTTCCTTTCGAGCTTACAAAACTCTTCATGGAGCAGAACTTCAAGATCGTCGGGAAGGCATATCTACCCAAGCGATCTTCCACCGGGCTGAAAGGCGTCCTTTCGGCGGAGGTTCACAGGCAGCTCAAATCAGATTGCAGGGAGCTGTTGACCTTCCAGAAGATGGCCTAGTCCACAAAAAGGGAGGTTTTTTCTCTGCTGAACCTAGGTGACGAGGGCGCAGCCTCGCATTGTCCTCACCTACCCCGGGGGCAAGAAGTCGGGAACCAAGCGCTTGAGCATTTCTTCCTTGCTGGTTTCGGCACGCTGCAAAATCCCCCTCCATAGATGGTTGGAGAGGACATCCACTTGGCCTGCTCCGTGAGTTGGTGTACTGTGCCTCGGGCTCCCCAAATTTCAACTACGCAAGAAATTCCTAATGTTTTCAACTCATTTGAATCCCGGCATACCCTTTCCCCAACCACAAACACCTAGACCCCAAGGCTGAGCAGTGAAGATAGTTCGCCGAACTACGAGTCGTGCCATCCTATCTCTGATGGGTACCCTCTTTGCACTCGTCGCCTCATCTTTCGCGCAAAAGCCTACGGCGCTAGAGGTGCCTGCGTGGTCAAAGAAAGCCGTGTGGTACCAAATCTTTCCTGAGAGATTCAGGAACGGTGATCCGCGAAACGACCCGAAGCCCGCGGATGCCGGCGTTCACAACCGCGAGTGGTTCATCTCGCCGTGGACGAGCGACTGGTATAAACTTCAGCCGTGGGAGAGGAAGTACTCGGTCAAGTTCTACGATGTTGTTTTCGATCGACGCTACGGTGGGGATTTCCAGGGAATCATCTCTAAGCTTCCATATCTGAACGAGCTTGGGATAAACGCCATTTACTTCAACCCCATCTTCGAGGCCAGTTCTCTGCACAAGTACAACACCGGGAACTTCATCCACGTCGACCATAACTTTGGCCGCGACCCAGATGGTGATCTGCGAATCATGGCCGAGGAGAATCCCGTTGACTCCGCTACTTGGAAGTGGACATCGGCCGACAAGCTCTTCCTGACTTTTCTGGCGGAAGCCCACAAGCTGGGGATGAAGGTAATCATCGATGGGGTCTTCAACCACGTGGGAACCGAGTTTTGGGCGTTCAAGGATGTCGTCCTGAAACAGCAGGAGTCGAGCTACAGGGACTGGTTTGTAATTAAACAATGGGATGACCCCGCGACAAAGGACACGAGTGAGTTCGATTACGATGCATGGTGGGGTGTGAAGTCGCTTCCTGCTTTCCGAAAGGATCCCAAACTCGGCCTTGTCCAGGGACCTCGTGACCACATCTTTGCGATAACGAGACGCTGGATGGCGCCAGATGGCGACCCCTCGGCGGGCGTGGACGGATGGCGTCTTGATGTACCCAATGAAATCCCACACGTTTTCTGGAAGGATTGGCGGCGTCTAGTGAAGAGTATCAATCCCGAGTCCTATATCGTTGGAGAAATCTGGGACGATGCTACGCCATGGCTCCAGGGAGATGAGTTCGATGCGGTGATGAACTATGAGTTCGCGCGAGCGGTTGTGAAATTCTTTATCAACAGGAAAGAACGAATCCCACCGAGCCAATTTGACTCCGTACTCGCACATGTCCGGGCCTCATATCCATCTGAAGCGAGCTATGCTCTTCAAAACCTAATTGACAGCCACGATACTGATCGTCTGCCTTCAATGATTATCAACCCGGACCGACGGTACGACGCGGAAAATAGTCCTCGCTGGAATCCGAACTACTCCGTGAGAAAACCGAACACCGAGGAGATCAAGCGTCAGAAGCTGATTCTCTTGTTCCAGCTCACGTACATCGGCGCTCCAATGATCTATTACGGAGACGAAGCCGGCATGTGGGGTGCAGACGATCCTGATGATAGGAAGCCTATGCTCTGGGAGGATTTATCGTACGAAGATGAGCTGAGCTGCCCGGTCCTCGAGTGCAAGCGGCCTGCAGACGAGAACGTGTTCGACGAAGATTTGTACCGCTTCTATCGGAAACTCATCCACGAGCGGAGAGAAAGCGACGCGTTGACGCTCGGGGAATTCCTAACGCGGGTAGCGGACGATGGTCAAATGATCTATGTCTTTGAGCGAAAGCGTCAGAACAAAAGAGCCGTCGTGGGCTTCAATCTCTCTGATCGGCCACGTAGCGTTTCGGTCCAGGTTGGTCCCAGTTTAGATGAGTGGTTCGACGTTCTTAACTCTGAGAAGATTCAGGCGAAAGATGGAAGCCTGGAGATTAAGCTCTCGCCCGGTTGGGGCGTACTAATCAGAAATTAGACTCAACAACCTAACTCTGAACCTGGACAGGGACAGACCGCCGCCAGCGATCCATAGAAAAATCTTGACTTCGCTCGGACATTCTGTTATATTCGCAACAGATTCTCAGAGCAAAGGAGAGAAGTATCGCATGGAGAACCCCAGGCCCCACCCCCTCCGTTCTTTGCTCGAAGCGTTTTCAAGTTCAAGAAAATCTCCACGGAAAGCACCGCCCAACTGAGACTGATGCTCAGCATCGGTCCGATTTACGTTCATCCGCAGCACTGAAAAATCAGATCGGTTTGTGTGAGATGAGACCCTCCGCCGCTGCCATTCTGCTAAGCTCGCTTACAACTTCCATTCTCGCAGGGAACACCGGAAAAATCGCCGGCAGGGTCACTGATGCGGCCACGAAAGAGCCCCTGATTGGCGCAAATGTCGTGGTCGTTGGGACGACCCTAGGAGCTTCGGTTGATCTCGATGGAAAGTATGCAATCTTGAACATTCCACCCGGGCTTTACACTGTTCGCGCCTCGGCCGTAGGGTATGTACCACAGGAAGTCCGGAACATCCGCGTCTCGATTGATCTGACCAGTGAAGTGAACTTTCAGCTCGCCGAGAGCGCTATTGAAGCTGAGCCGGTGATCATCGTCGCAGAAAGGCCTCTTGTCCAGAAGGATCTCACTGCATCAACAGCTGTCATCAGCAACCTTGAGATTCAGGCTTTGCCAGTGACTGAGTTCAATGAAGTTCTTCAATTCCAAGCTGGAGTTGTGGCAGGTCACGTGCGCGGAGGAAGACGGGGCGAAGTCGCCTACTGGGTCGACGGGGTTCCTGTGACAGATGCTTATGACCGCAGCACGGTGATCGACGTGGATAGGAAATCAATTCAGGAGCTGCAGCTGATTAGCGGCGCTTTCAATGCTGAATACGGCCAAGCGATGTCGGGCATCGTGAATATAGCGACGAAAGAGGGCAGCCACAATTTCACCGGGTCTCTTACGAGCTACATCGGTGGGCATGCGACCACCGATTCAGATATTTTCAATGGGCTCGAGCAGCTTCACCCGACCAGTATTCGGAACTTCGAAGGTTCGTTCTCTGGTCCCTTGCTAACGCGGAAACTATCATTCTACGCAAACTTTCGCTCGATTTACTTCAGTGGCTGGCTTTACGGGAGAAGGAAGTTTAACCCGCAGAACATACTGGACAATCGAGATCCCGACCCGAGGAAATGGATCGTCAGCATTAATCCTGGGCAAGGGCTCGGAGATAACGCGCTTGTCCCACTGAACTGGAACAGGAAGATTTTTCTCCAAGGAAAGCTCACGTCTCAGATCTTTCCAAACCTCAAGGTCTCTTACAACCACATGTACGAGCGTGTAAAATATCGGGAAGTTTCCGGTGATATGGCTTTCAAGTACAATCCGGATGGAGACCTGAATCGATTTCGAAAAGGGACCACGAGCATCCTGTCGATCAACCATATTCTGAATCCTACAACATTTTACCAGGCGGCCTTTTCTTACTTTTTTAAAGACTACCGGCACTATGTGTACGAGGACCCATTCGATCCTCGTTATGTGCACCCCAAGCTTCTGACCCGGCCAGGTCCGTACAGTTACCTCGCCGGTGGAACAAGTATGGACCGATTCTTCCGGAACACGGGGACATACAGCGGGAAGCTGGACATGACGAGTCAACTGACGAAGCTTCACCAGGTGAAAGCAGGGTTTGAATTTCGATATCACACCCTATATGCTGAGGGGTATTCCCTCGATCTCTCGGATGAGGATAGGGTACGCGATCCGATTCTGGATGGACAGCCGTATATCAGAACGAGAATTCCTGACAAGTCCGAACCGTCATACTCCGTCTTCCGGAATCATCCGAAAGAGCTTTCATTTTATCTGCAGGACAAGATGGAATTTAGTGAGATTATTCTGAATCTCGGTATACGCTTCGACCACTTTGACCCGGATTGGCATGTTCTATCCGACCCCTCTGACCCTAACGTGTATCAACCGCTTAAACCCGAGAATAGATTTTTCGACACCAACGGCAACGGAATTCTTGGTGATCAAGGAGACCAACCGAAATCCGATTCAGATCGGCTCGCGTATTGGTATGTGCCAGCCAACAACACTTGGCAGATAAGTCCGAGGGCAGGCATTGCATTTCCTATCACTGACAGAGGGGTGATTCACTTCTCCTACGGACACTTCTTTCAGATCCCTCTCTTCGAATACCTGTACTTAAATCCAGAGTTCAAGCTCAGCGCGGGGACAGGGAATGTTGGCCTGATCGGAAATGCAAACCTCAAGCCCGAGCAAACCGTCAGTGGCGAGATGGGAATACAACAACAACTTGCTCAGGATCTTGCAATCGAAGTTACAGGATATTTCAGAAATATCCGGAATCTTACCGGGACCCGTGCAGATGAAATTTTTCTCTTTGGCGGAGCCGCGTGGTACAATCGATACGAGAACTCAGATTTCGGTTTCGTCCGCGGGGTGATCATTTCGCTCGACAAGCGATTTTCAAACCGTTGGGGGGCGACGATCGACTACACTTTCCAGGTTGCCAAGGGAAACGCATC
>JBBIJH010000165.1:0-6124 GCA_037446075.1 Ignavibacteriales bacterium | reverse complement strand
GTTCGATTCCCTTCACGTCGGCTCCATCGGTGTTCACACCGAGGGCTTTAAGAACATCAGCGCTTCCACATTTGCTCGAGACAGCCCGGTTCCCATGCTTTGCGACAATTGCACCAGCTCCTGCGGCGACGATTGCAGCAGCCGTCGAAACGTTGAACGTACCTCTCCCGTCACCCCCCGTTCCACAAGTATCGATGACGACCGTGTGTTTCGTGCGAACCCTGGTGGCCTTCTCCCGCATGGCCTCAGCACATCCGACAATCTCATCGACCGCCTCGCCCTTCAAGTGCAAGCCGACCAAGAAGGCGGCAATTTGCGCGTGCGTGGCTTCGCCCGACATGATTTCATCCATTGCCTGCCGAGCCTCCGACCGACTGAGGTCTTCCCGTTTGGCTAATTTTCTTATGGTCTCTTGGATCATTGGCGGGCGGGGATCGATAGGCTTTCCACCTAATGCTCAATCAATTTTAAGAAGGCGACGATTGAAAAGCAAACTGAGCCTGGAGTTCACGGGAGCCTTCTTTTGAATTCCTGGTATCGCCTTTCAAAGACGTTGCTCTCGGACGGTTGGGGATCTCCCATCGCTTTCAGCATCTCGTTGACGGAGTCAATTCGTTCCTGGGGAAGAGGATGGGTGGAGAGCAGTTGATCGAAGAACCCACCACGCGAGCCTCGCTCCTTCCCGATCTTCTCGAAAAAGAATTTGATCGCACCGGGATAGTACGGAGTGCTCTTTAGATACCTCAATGAGTAGTCGTCCGACTCCTTTTCATCAGCCCGGCTGTTTTTTAAAAAGCCTATGCCCGTAAGAAGATTGGCCATGATCTGTTGAAACTGAGAGGGATTTTGCCCTAACACGATGCTCAAAACAATCTGTACCCCATAGTACTTTGTGATTCTCTGAGTTGCGTGCCTGCGTTCTGCGTGAGCAATTTCATGGCCGATGACACCCGCAAGTGTCGCCTCGTTATCAATGAATTTCAACAACCCCGTATAAACGTAGATGAACCCTCCCGGTGTAGCAAACGCGTTGATGACGGAATCCTTGTGGATGATCTCACAGTTGTAAGGATAAATCCCGCGCTTTTTCACTTCCGGAGAAGCAAGAATTCTCCCGGTGATCTCGGTGACGTACGCCTTGACGTCAGGACGATTCTGGAGGATCGGATATTCTTTCGGGTTCTTTCGGATTTCTTTATCCATCTCTTCTCCCAGCTTTACATCATCAGTGTCCTTGAAGATATTAATCGCAATCGAACTGCAATCGACAATGCTCACAGAGACGCAAAGGAAGAGAACAGAGCTAATCCAACTCAGTAGGCGTGATGAATTCATTTTTCATTGGCTCCTAACGTGGCAGTGGTGCGGCGCTGCCCGAAAGTAGACAGGCAAGCTCATGAGTGTCCATTCGCCGTTGAGAAACCCTTTTGAGCCAAAGGCTAGTAGATGACTTCTTCGAGAAATAAGCCCTTCGCCGGGGCGAATGGGCTTACACTGGTACGATCCCCGTTGAGAAGCATCCGTTTGAAGTCCTCCAGCGTTCGAACCCTACGTCCCACATCGACCATTGTCCCTACAAGCGCGCGAACCATTCCCCTGACGAAGCGATCCGCTCGAATGTCGAACACGAGATGGTCTGATTCCTCGAGCCAGCGAGCGTCGAGTACGTTGCACACGTAACCCTCTACACCAGAATCAGTTTTGGAGAATGCCATGAAATCATGAACACCTTTGATGATTTCCGCGGCGTCGTTCATCCCACAGGAGTCGAGGGCGTAACCAAGAAACCATGCGTAGCGGCGATCGAAGACACCATTCTCTCGGGAAATGTAGTATCCGTATCGCCGTTCCTTCGCGCTGTAGCGTGCATGAAAGCCCCAGTCTACTTCCTCTACGGCTCTGATGCGGATATCTTCCGGGAGAAGGCCATTTAATGCGCGATGGAGCTCCTCGGGCCTCCGATTGCTTCTCGTCCGGACGTTTGCCACCTGTCCGCGTGCGTGGACACCCGAGTCAGTCCTGCCCGCACCGATCACGTCAACATTCTCTTGCAAGAGCTGTGTCAAAACCTTTTGGAGTTCCCCCTGGACGCTTCTTCCATGTTCCTGAATCTGCCATCCGACGAAATCCGTTCCATCATACTCAAGGAGAAGTTTGAAATTCCGCCCTTGTGCACTGGCATCCTGAAGCATGCAATTCCTCCGCCAAAAAAAATGCCCCGTAAGGAACGGGGCTCAGGTGATTCGGCAAGGCTTTAGAAGCTCTTCCGAATCGTCAGCATTACCCCGTCGACGTTCGGGAGCCGACCAAGAAGATTGCTTTCGATACGCCACGTTTCCGTACGGCCCTCGTCATTTCTCTTGCTTGCGAGCCGGGCCGCGTTGATCGCGCTCGCAAGATGATTTACCGCGATCGCAGCTGCAACAAAGCGTACGTTGTTCAAGACATTGTCGCTCTTGACGCGCAAGTCTCGGAAGTACTGCCGCGAGGCCTCCTGATCACAGTTCCAGTAGAACGGTCCGGTTGGATCGTAGACGCCCCCGAGATCCCTATCCCGCAGTTTCATCTCGTTGTACTCGTAGACACTGTTGAAGTTGCCAAGATTGACGAAGAACTGGTCGTTCTTGTCCTCAATCGCCGCACCGCTGTGAAGGGCAGCATACTTTCGTGCGTCGTCCTGTAGCCAGTGCCCATAGAGCTGAAAACCGGCATAAGTAACCCACAAGCCAGCCTCAGCAGCTAGAAAATATTTCCCACTCCCGAATTCTCCAGAATAAAGCTCACCTAAGCCTGGCACCAACAAGGAGAACACGACAGCCTTGAATACTGATTTCTGCCGGGATGTCGGCTCTAATGGTGGCAACGGATGAGAAAACCGTATTTCGGAATTGGTTTCACTCCCGTGCCATGCCCTTGAAGACGGAAGCTGAGCAGAGAAAAGGGTCGGCTTCTCGCCCGCAGTCAGTGCGCAATGGGAACTGCAAAGGACAAGGAATAGCAAGTTAGCGGCAAGTGCTCTCGTGATTGTCACGCCTCTGCTCCCGCGGTCATTGCTTCTAGAACTTCATCTTGACCGCCAAAATTCGATATCACCTCGCCGACGCACAACTCCTCGTGCACCTTGTTTATCAAAACGTCCACGATCGCATTCTCTCTTGCCGCGACACTCGGCACCCCAACACGCACATAGTGACGTGTGTGGCCGATTCGAAGACCGTTCTCGACAGTTCCCTCCATAAGAACGGAGACTGTTCTGCCAAGGAAGCGTTCATAAAAATACCGACGCTTCCTTGAGCTTAGATTTCTCAGCATCTCGCTTCGCTCCGCACGAACGCGAGAGTCAACGGCACCCGGCAACTGTGCCGCGTAGGTGTTCGGGCGCTCGGAGTAGGTGAATACATGAATATACGACACCGGAAGTTCGACAAGGAACCGGTACGTTTCCTCAAAGTGCTTATTAGTCTCGCCTGGGAATCCCACGATGACATCCGCCCCAATCCCTGCGTCAGGCATTTCCTCTTTAATCGTGTAGAGTAGGTCTTTGTAGAGAGCCGTCTGGTATCGGCGTCGCATCAATCTCAGAATCTCGTCGCTTCCTGACTGCAAAGGGATATGGAAGTGGTGGCAGGTCTTCTCGGAATCCCGGGCGAGGCGGATGATGTCCTTTGTCAGCAAATTTGGCTCAATAGAACTAATCCGAATTCGTGCGAGACCCTCCACCTTCTCCAGCTCTCTCAGTAGCGACACTAGGTCCGTGCCGATCCTCCTACCATAATCCCCGACATTTACTCCCGTCAGGACAATCTCCTTGTAGCCCCGGCGAACCAAGTCACGAGCCTGTGCGACAGTAGCCTCGACGGATTGGCTGCGACTGACACCGCGTGCAAGTGGTATCGTACAAAAAGCACAATGATAATCGCATCCATCCTGAACTTTCAGGAATGCACGCGTGCGGTTCGAGGAGCCAGTCGTGTAGCAAGGTATGAAATCCGTCACACTCTGGATCGATGTACGAAAGATCTCAACTGCTGAGCGTTTCTGGAATCCCTTCAAATAGTTGAAGAGATTGAATTTTTCCCTTGTGCCCAGGACATAATCAACGCCGGCGATGGAAGCAACCTTCTCTGGCTCCAGCTGGGCATAGCAGCCCATGACAATGACACACGCAGACGGTGAAGTGCGAATCGCCCGGCGAATGAGCTGCCGGCATTCCCGATCCGCCTTTTCAGTGACTGAGCAAGTATTGATCACGCATACATCAGACGGCTCACCAAATTCAACGACTCGAAATCCGCGCTCGATGAACTGTTGACTGATCGTCGATGTCTCGGTATAATTGAGCTTACAACCGACAGTATAGAAAGAGACTCGCTTCATATCCCCGAAGTTCTGTCGAACCCAGCCTCAAATAAAAAGAGTTGAGATGGACCCAACTCTTCGGACTCCCCCTTGCCACTACCTTGTAGTTCAAGGATCAAAGCGTTCGCGGAGGCATGGGTGGAGGAGTGTCCTCAGAGTGCTGCGGAGTCTGCACAAGGGACGCAGGACTCGAAGCACCCTTCCCGCCCCCGCTCGTCACGGTTGCGACGTCTTTGATCGTCATTGGTGACAACCTGTGCTGACTCACGTACTCGTCAACCAGCTTCTGTTCCTTCCCGCGCAAGTACTCCACTACCGAAAGGACGATCTTCTTGCTTTCTTTCTCGAAGTCGATCACCTTCAGCGGGAGCAGATCGCCCACCCGGAAGGAGTCGTTCAGATTTTTCACGGGCGTCATGGAAAGCTGCGAGGTCGGCACGAACCCGTCGACTCCCAGCGGAAGCTCCACAATGACTCCTTTCTCGATGATTCGAACGATCTTCCCCTCCGTCTCCGAACCGACTTGATAGGTCTTCTCGAAAACTACCCAGGGGTTTTCCTTGATCTGTTTGTGGCCGAGAGAGATCCGGCGCTGCTCGGTATCGATCGAAAGGATTACAACCTCCAACGGCTCGCCCTTCTTTACCACCTCACCGGGGTGGCGGATTTTCTTCGTCCATGATAGGTCGGAGATGTGGACGAGCCCATCTCAAGTTCGACGAAGACACCGAAGTTCGTGATGTTGCGAACGATGCCAGTGTGCTTCGACCCCACCGGATACTTCTCAAGGAGCGTTAGCCACGGGTCGGGCTCGAGCTGCTTAATTCCAAGTGAGATCTTCTTTTGCTCTTTATCGATGTTCAGTATCACCGCGTCGGTCATCTGCCCCATCGAGACTACCTGGGAGGGATGCTTGATATGCTGAGTCCAGCTCATCTCGGAAATGTGGATGAGGCCTTCGATTCCCTTCTCGATCTCGATGAACGCGCCGTAGTCCGCGAGCGAGACGACCTTTCCGGTAACTCTCTGGCCGACGTGGTACTTTTCGAGGATGTTCTCCCACGGATGCGGTTGCAGCTGCTTGAGCCCGAGAGAGATTCGTTTCTTTGCTTCGTCAAAGTCCAGAACGACGACATTGATGGTCTGATCCAATTTCACAATTTCAGAAGGATGATTGACCCGCCCCCACGAGAGATCCGTGATATGGACAAGTCCATCGACACCACCGAGGTCAACAAAGACACCAAAATCTGTGATCGCCTTGACCGTACCTTCCAGAATCTGACCTTTTTCCAGGCTGTCGAGAATCGCTTTCCGTTGCTCGGCAAGCTCCTGCTCGACAAGGGCTTTATGACTGACAACGACGTTCTCCGATGGATGATTCACCTTCACGACTTTGACATCGAGGGTTCTACCGATGAAGGCATCGAAGTCACGCACGGGTTTGACATCAACCTGTGAGCCCGGCAAGAAAGCATCAATACCCAGAAGATCAACGACAAGACCTCCTTTGATTCTTCTGACGCAACGGCCTTGCAAGACCTCCCCAGTTTCATAGGATTTAATGATCCGTTCCCAAATCCGCATGAAGTCTGCGCGCTTTCGAGATAGAAGAAGTCGTCCCTCTTGGTCTTCGATCCTCTCGATAAAAACTTCTACCTCGTCGCCCACACGCAAGTCACTGGCATTCGTAACCTCGCTCTTTGGAACAACGCCCTCCGACTTGAAGCCGATATCGATGGAGATCTCGGTGGGGCTGATGGCG
>JBBIJH010000164.1:0-6159 GCA_037446075.1 Ignavibacteriales bacterium | reverse complement strand
CAGAGGAATACCTTGACTGTAGCTCCTCTGTTGTACAAATGCCGTGCGGCGACGAGGCCGTCCCCGCCATTGTTACCCTTCCCACAAATGATGTACACCAATTTCTCTCCGAGAGCTCCAAATTCTTTTTCAATCACGTCGGCGATCGTTCGACCAGCATTTTCCATCAACACAATACTTGGAATCCCGCATTTTTCGATCGCGGCTCGGTCGCATGCTTGCATTTCTCTGGCCGTTGCAACTCGTTCCATGCCCACCCTCCTATCGTAGCGCTTGCGTCACATGGAGAACAATTGAAGGCAAAATCCCCAACGCCAGAACTGCGGCAGCACAAACCGTAAGGCCGACAAGACTTGCCTTCGACGTACCGGGAAGCTCCGAGGAGGTACCTTCCCTGAAGTACATGTACACAACGAGACGGAGATAATAGTAGACGGAGATTGCGCTCGTCAGAACCCCCACAATTGCAAGCCATGTAAGATGAGCCTTTACTGCCGCGGCGAAGATATAATACTTCCCAAAGAATCCGGCAAAAGGAGGAATTCCAGAAAGTGAAAACATAAAAATACACATGAGGGCTGCAACAAATGGTTTTCGGTAACCCAGTCCCCCGTAATCCTCGAACGTCAGATTGCGATCTTCTTGTTGCTCCAATAGTGAAAGAACGCCGAATCCACCGATGTTCATGAACGTGTACGCGGTAAGGTAGAAGAGGATGCCGCTCAAAGCGAGTTCGTTCCCCGCTGCGACGCCGGCCAGAATATAACCGGCGTGTGCGATGCTCGAGTACGCAAGCATCCGCTTCAGATTCTGCTGCGAGATCGCGATGATGTTGCCAACGATCATCGTCGCAGCGGAGAGGGCCGAAAGAACGCTTGTGAGCTTCGGAGTGCGGGCTCCAAAAACGTCGATGAACAAGAGGACGATTGCAGCGAATGCCGCTGCCTTCCCGCCCGTGGACATGAAAGCGGAGACGGTGGTGGGAGCGCCTTCGTATACATCCGGCACCCACATGTGGAAAGGGACCGCCGCGACTTTGAACGAGAATCCGATCAAGATAAATCCAACGCCGATCCAAAACAAGGCATCCGAGACTAAATCCGGAAACCTCGCGCTGATTGTCTCAAATCGCGTAGAACCTGCCGTGCCGTAGATCAGGGCGATGCCGTAAAGTAGGAAGCCTGTCGCGAAGGCTCCCAAGATAAAGTACTTCAATGCAGATTCAATTGACTTCGGGCGTTTTCGCATGAACCCCGCCAGAACGTAAAGCGACAGTGACATTAGCTCGATGCCCAAGAAGATAATGATCAAATCGTTGGCCGCCGCGATCAACATCATTCCGACGGCCCCAAAAAGGAGCATGCAATAGTACTCGCCGAAATTGATCCTCTCTCTTTCCAAGTAGCTGCGAGAGATTAGCACAGTTAGTCCAGCAGCGATCAAGAACACAACATAGAAGAAATTCGTCAGCCCCCCTGCTTTCACCATCCCTAAGAACGCCGTCCCGGTCTGGTCAAAGGATCTGATTGACAGGGCAATGCAGCCCGCGATGCCAACGAGCGTTACCACGAAAATGGCGCCCTCGCTTTTCTTCATCAAGGCTTCAAGGAACAGCACGAGCAGTGCCAGGAGGGTAAGGCCCAGAAGTGGTGATGTCGAGATAAACTCTATAGAACGAAACGTCATCTACGTCTCTATCTTTGCCTTGAATGTTCTAAACTGAGTCTTGTGGTCGAATAGACCTTTCCACCCAATCCTTGCTCGACTTGCATGACTAAGGCTTTCGTTGACGCAGCAGTCTTGTTGAGGTATGACAAAGGATAGACTCCAATCCAAAAAACGAAAAGAACGATAGGAGCAAGGACCACGACCTCTCGGAAGGAGAGGTCCTTCAATGTGTGGTTTTCCGGTTTCGTGATGGAGCCAAACATCACTCGCTGGTACATCCAGAGCAGGTACACAGCAGAAAGAACTACCCCTGTTGTCGCCAAGACTGCGTATGTTGGTGAATTCAAATAGGTCGAATGGAACGACCCCAACAGGATCAGGAATTCGCCGACGAATCCGTTTAGTCCGGGAAGCCCGATGGAGGATAGAGAAATGATCATCAAGAAGGTAGCGAGAACTGGCATCACTTTCGACAGTCCACCAAACTCCGAAATCTCACGAGTATGCCGTCGATCGTAGATCATGCCCACAATGATGAAGAGTGCCCCTGTTGAAAGTCCGTGGTTGATCATCTGGATGATGCTGCCTTGAATTGCTTCCTCGTTTAATGCGACGATCCCCAGCACTACAAACCCTAAATGGCTCACGGACGAGTACGCAACCAATTTCTTGATATCCTTCTGAACCATCGAGACCAAGGCTCCATAAATAATTCCTGTCACCGCAAGGACTGCAATCAGTGGCATGTACTTGATCGTCGCGTGAGGAAACAGGGGAAGGCAGAATCGCAGCAAGCCGTAGGTTCCCATCTTCAATAGAATGCCAGCAAGAATCACACTCCCTGCGGTCGGGGCTTCCACATGAGCATCCGGAAGCCAAGTGTGAAATGGAAAAATCGGAACTTTGATCGCGAAGCTCAAAGTGAAGGCCAGGAATATCCAGGACTGAAGTGCGATCGGAAGTGCGGGAGCTATCTTGTAAAGCTCTGTCAAGTCCGTCGTGAATCTTCCAAGCTGGTTTGGATCGGAAGCGTAGATGGCAAGCCAGATAATGGCAACAAGCATCAGTAAGCTTCCGACGAGTGTAAAGAGGAAAAATTTGATGGCAGCGTAAATCCGGTTTTCCCCTCCCCAGATGCCGATGATAAAATACATCGGAATCAACATGCCCTCCCAGAAGATGTAGAAAAGAAATAGATCAAGCGCGCAGAACACTCCGAGCATGCCGACCTCGAGCAACAGCATCATGATCACGTACTCTTTCAGGCGACGGGCAATCGAATTCCAAGAAGAGAGGAGGGCAATGGGAGTTAAGAGAGTTGTGAGGACAATCAGGAGAAGAGAAATCCCATCGACGCCCACATAATAACTCACATTCAGTCCCTCAATCCACCGGAAACGCTGGACAAATTGCATTCCGGGGTTCTGACTATCAAACACGACGAAAAGATAAACGGAGAGAAGGAAATCGATCGTCGCGGTGAGAATCCCGACTCCCTTGATCATGGAGGCCTGATCTTGCCTCAGGAACAGAATGGCCAGCGCCCCCAAAAGAGGTAGAAAAATTATCACCGACAGGATTGAAGTCTCCAGCATACAGAGGAATTCTTTCTTAGCTGAAAATCAGCCACCCCAAGATAAGGAGGATACCAGCCACAAAAATCACTGCGTATCCCTGCACGATTCCCGTCTGTACCCTGCGGATAAGCCGACTGATGACCCCGATCAACCTCGCGGTGCCATTTACCGCTCCGTCGATCAATCCAATGTCGAAACCAGCCCAGAGAAGGCGGTCCGAACCTTTCACCACAGGGGTAACGATCGCAGCATCGTAGATTTCATCGACGTAATATTTGTCCAACAGGAGCTGATATAAGCCCCTCCACCGGCTTGCAAGGCGACCCGCGATTTCGCGACGCTTCAAATAAACGTGTCGGGCCAGGACAATTCCTGACATCGCAACGGCCAGAGAGACGGCCATCAAGAGATACTCATGAAGATGAGTTTCCGCCGAGGGAAAGAGTGTAAGCTTGCTGTGCGCGGCTTCGAAGACTGGCGCGAGCCAATGTTCAAGTGCATTTTGCCCACCGAGGCTTGGAGGAATTCCGACGACTCCTCCGAACGCAGAGAGAATCGCGAGGATGGTCAACGGGATTGTCATTACTCTGGGCGCCTCGTGAGGGTGGATCTCACCCTCCCATCGCTTCTCGCCTTCGAAGACGAGTGAAACCAGTCGAAAGATGTAGAAGGCCGTTAGGGCCGCACCCCCAACACCGAGGAGGTAGAAAAGTGCAGAACCTTGATCGAAAGCCTTCCATAGGATCTCATCTTTACTGAAGAAACCTGAAAGCGGAAAGATTCCCGAAATCGCCAGTGCAGCAACCACGAACGTTTTGTACGTCACGGGCATAGCAGAACGAAGCCCGCCCATCTTCTGGATGTTCTGCTCTCCCCCCATCGCGTGGATTACAGCGCCTGCTCCTAGGAATAACAGTGCTTTGAAGAAAGCGTGCGTCATCAAGTGGAAGATGCCTGCGGAAAACGCTCCGACTCCCGCAGCAAGGAACATGTAGCCCAACTGACTGATGGTCGAGTATGCAAGGATCTTCTTGATATCGTTCTGCACCAATCCGATACTGGCAGCGTAAAGTGCAGTTACCACCCCGACGAGAGCGACGACGAGCATTGTTGCCGGGGCAATCGCATAAAGCACCGAGCATCGGGCAACCATGTACACACCCGCTGTTACCATCGTCGCGGCGTGAATCAGCGCACTCACAGGCGTCGGACCTGCCATCGCATCGGGAAGCCACACATAGAGAGGAATCTGGGCGGACTTACCCACCGCGCCGAGGAACAGGAGTAGAGTAATCCATGTCGCCGTCACGTTGCCCGGCGACAGAGCACTTGCCTGGGGGAACACGTGGCTGAAGTTCAGACTTCCAAATGTTTTGAAGATGAGAAACATCCCAAGAAGAAATCCAACGTCACCGACGCGATTCACGATGAAGGCTTTCTTCGCGGCATCGCTTGTCGTCCCTTTGTCGAACTTTCGATCATGCCAGAATCCGATCAGGAGATAGGAGCAAAGCCCCACAGCCTCCCATCCAAGGAAAAGAAGGAGAAAATTCTCCGCGAGCACGAGAGTCAACATCGCGAAGATAAAGAGATTCAGATACGCGAAGAAACGCCAGAACCCCGGGTCCTTGTGCATGTACCCGATGGAATAGACGTGGATCAAGAAGCCGACCCCAGTCACAATGAGCGCCATCACGATCGAGAGCTGATCTACCTGATAAGCGAATGACACGTCAAGAGAACCAGCCGCGATCCAGCGGAAATACTCCACGACATGAGAGCATTCCTCAACAGGGCTGTGAAGCATTTCGAGGAATATCAGGGCAGAGAGGAGGAAGGAGAAGCCAACCGTGGCACTCCCGATTGTACCGACAAGCGCCTCGGATTTCAATTTTCTTACGAGAAGGCCGTTGACAACAAAGCCGAGAAAAGGAAGGAGTACGACAAGCCCAATGAGTTTATGCATGATTGAACCGGGATTTTGAAATACGGTTTGCGAAGTGCCGGATCAACATATAGATAGAACTCCGGTCTTCCCCCTTACCATTTTAGAATATTGATCTCGTCGAGGTTCACCGTCTGCTTGTTGCGATACAGCGCGATGATGATCGCCAGTCCGATGGCTGCCTCTGCTGCAGCAACCGTCATGACGAAGAAAACGAGCATTTGCCCAGTCGAGTCGCCGAGGTAAGCCGAAAAGGCGACGAGCGTCAGGTTCACAGAATTCAGCATCAACTCCACAGACATAAAAACCATGATGGCATTCCGTCGAGTCAGAACCCCGATCACACCCACCGTAAAAAGGGCGGCACTTAATGCAAGATAATGACTCAGGGTAATCATCCTCTGCTCTATTCAAATCGTTTCTTAGCCAGGACGATCGCGCCGACAATCGCTGCCAGGAGGATTATCGACGTGACCTCAAAAGGAAATAGATAATTCGTGAACAATTCCGTCCCGATGGATTCAGCTGTCCCGATGTTCAAGGCGTTTGTCGACTGCACCGCAGAGCGCGCTTTACTTTCGATTCCGATGATATAGGCCACCTCGAGGAACAGTCCAAAGGCCAGAGCCACGGCGATCAGCTTGCGATAAGTGAGTTTCTCTGCCAGCTGAGGTTCATCCCCTAGCCTCAAGAGCATCACAACAAAAAGAAACAGGACCATGATCGCACCAGCATACACGATGATCTGAATGACGGCGATGAACTGGGCGTGCAGAGTTAGATACAGCCCGGCGAGGGCAAAGAAATTTAGAATGAGGTACAAGACGCTTGCGACGGGACTTCGCCTCGTGATCATCAGGATAGCAGACGCGGCCGCGAGGGCCCCAAGAACGTAGAAAAGCAAGATCTGGAGCGTCATCTTATTTCGGGGGTGGAGTGAGACCAGAGAGCGATGAGATTGGAATCATC
>JBBIJH010000163.1:0-6236 GCA_037446075.1 Ignavibacteriales bacterium | reverse complement strand
TCAGCCACTGCTCTCTGTGCATTCTTTACATACGTGCCAACGTCGATGTCTTTTATGTCTACATACACCCACGCGTTGGGTCGCGTGTCTTCGCTCCTGATGACCATGGGACCTTTGCGCGGAATGATGGTTGCCAGTTGGCCAATAGGGATTTGCTCGCCGGACGGTGTGGGTACCAGGACTCTCTTCAACACTTCAAGATTGTCGCGCAATTCGCGACTGTACCGGAGATTCACCGTGTAGCGCTCGAGTCCCTCGACAGTATTCGTGATGCTCATCCCACCCATCGCTGTCTGGATAATGTTCTGCACGTCGCCGACGGTTAGCCCATACCGGGCGGCCTCTTGGCGATGGATATCGAAGTCGAGATAATTTCCACCTACTGCCCGCTCTGCAAACGCACTCAACGTCCCCGGAACTGTTCTAACAACGGCTTCGACCTCTTTGCCGATGTCTTCCAGAACTTTGAGATCCGGTCCAGAGATTTTGATACCAACCGGTGTTTTGATTCCTGTGCTAAGCATATCCACACGAGTCTTAATTGGCATTGTCCAGGCGTTGGTCACGCCGGGGAACTGAATGGCTTGATCCATCTCATTAATCAGCTTCTGTACAGTCATTCCGGGACGCCACTCGTCTTCCGGTTTGAGCATAATTGTTGTCTCCACCATATCCAGACCAGCAGGATCGGTTGCTGTCTCCGCGCGACCGATTTATCCGAAGACGTGATGAACCTCTGGGAACTGGCGGATGATCTTGTCGGTCTGCTGAAGAACCTCACGATCTTTCGTGATCGACATCCCAGGGAGCGTGGTGGGCATGTAGAGCAAGTCTCCCTCGTAGAGCGGGGGCATGAACTCTGACCCGAGATGATGGAAGGGGAAGAAGGTTGACGCAAGAATAAGCAGCATTCCCAAAAGAATCCATTTATTGTATTTCAAAACGAAGTCAACGACTGGATGGTAGATTCTAATCAAGAAGCGATTGATAGGGTTCCTTTCCTCCGGCAAAATCTTTCCGCGAATCCAATAACCCATGAGAATCGGAACGATTGTAATCGACAGAAGTGCTGCCGCGCCCATCGAGTAAGTCTTCGTAAAGGCGAGAGGTTTAAAAAGCCGCCCCTCTTGGGCTTCGAGCGTGAAGACAGGAATGAACGAGACAGTGATGACCAACAGGGAATAGAAGAGGGCGGGCCCTACTTCTTTTGCCGCGTCAAGAATCACCTGCCAGTGTTCTTTGCGTTCCTCGACCGGCTTTTCGTTCTCACGCTCAATGTGCTTGTGAGCATTCTCAATCATGATGATGGCAGCGTCCACCATTGCACCAATGGCAATTGCGATCCCACCGAGGGACATGATGTTAGCATTGATTCCTTGTCCTTTCATCACAATGAAAGAGATCAAGATGGCCGTAGGCAGGGTGAAGATGGCGACGAGAGAACTTCGGGCATGCAGGAGGAAGATAATGCACACAATGGAAACGATAATAATCTCTTCAGTCAGTTTCTCTTTCAGCGTGTCAATTGCCCGCTCTATGAGGCCAGAACGATCATAGGCAGTTGTGATCTTCACGTCTTCCGGCAAGCCTTGCTTCAAGATCTCCAGCTTCTTCTTCACGTTCTCGATGACTTCGAGTGCGTTTTGACCGTAGCGCATCACGATGATGCCGCCGACTACCTCTCCTTCTCCATTGCTTTCAGTGAGTCCTCGGCGCATCAACGGGCCAAGCGTCACGTCTGCGATGTCCTTGACGTACACAGGCGTCCCGCTCTTCTTGTCAACCATTAAGGGGATATTCTTGACATCTTCGACTGACTTGATGTACCCAAGTCCTCTCACCATGAACTCCATCTCGCTCATCTCAATCACTTCTCCACCCACGTCGTTGTTGCTGTTCTTGATCGCCATCTCCACCATCCCGAGCGGAATGTTGTAGGCGAGGAGTTTAGTCGGGTCTACAGTCACCTGATACTGCTTCACGAACCCGCCGATGCTGGCGACCTCCGCCACTCCCTCTACGGCGGTCAGCTCGTACTTCAAGTACCAGTCTTGGAATGAGCGAAGCTCCTGGAGAGACCGCTTGTCCGATGAGAGAGTATATTCAAACACCCACCCGACTCCTGTTGCGTCAGGCCCGAGAGTCGGAACAATCTTAGGCGGAAGCCTTTTCTGAGCGTAGTTGAGGTACTCGAGTACGCGACTGCGAGCCCAGTAGATATCCGTCCCGTCCTCAAAGATCACGTACACGAGAGAGTAGCCGAAGAACGAGTAACCCCGCACAACTTTAGAACCCGGGACTGCAACCATCGCGGTCGTAAGAGGATACGTCACCTGATCTTCCACGATACGAGGTGATTGTCCCGGATATTCGGTATAGATAATCACCTGCACGTCGCTCAAATCGGGAATCGCGTCGATGGGAATCGAGAGCATCGAATAGATTCCCCATCCGATGAGAAAGACCACCGCGAGGATCACCATGAACTTGTTACGGACTGACCACTCGATGATTTTCTGTAACATATTGTAAGCCCTTCTTCTGGATTTCTACGTGTTCGTTCCTTGGTTTATGCTTTCGCTCGGGGGGTGCGTATTTCGGAGGGTTCTTCTTGAATTTTTCCATATCATCAGCGCTGCAAATATAATACTTCGTCCCGTCATACGTGTAGCTGAGTTCTTCGTTCTTCTCCGCTTCCATTCCGCACACGGGGTCAATAACCTTTTTAGCTTGTTTTGTCTCCTTTTGATCACCACTTTTCACGTCAGGCTTGATCTGACCCTCGCGTTCGCTCGGCTCTTTTTGTTCCATTTCCTTCATGTCGTGTCCCTTGTGCTCCTCTGGCACTGTCTTCTGTTTCTCCATGGGCTTGGAGAGGTTGTGGCCTTCATGTCCCTTGGGTTTGCTCTCTCTCGGCTTCTCTTTCATTTCATGACCCTTGTGCTCTTCGGGAGCCGGCTGCTTCTGTTCCATTGGCTTTGACATGTCCATACCTGCATGTCCCGCCATCAGGTTAATTGCGGCTTTGAGGTTGCTCTCGGAGTCGATCAGGAACTGTGACGAAGTAACGATCTTCTCGCCTTCCTTGATCCCTTCCAGCACTTGGACATACCCGTCGGCCATCGCACCCAGCCTCACCTCCCGAGGATCGAAATAGCCGCCACCTAAGGAAATGACAACTATATTCCTCTCACCCGATCGTATGATCGCTTGATCTGGAACCGCAATCGCGTTCATCACTCGGGGAGATTGGATTTTCACTGTCGCATACATGTCCGGTTTAAGGACGATTTCTCCTCTGGGATTCGGGACTTCAATCCGGACTTTGACAGTCTTGGTCTCCTCGCTCAAAAATGGATAGATGTATGTGATTCTTCCCCTAAACACTTTCCCCGGCAGGTACGAGAGCTCGACTTCCGCTTCCTGATTCTGCTTCACCCAGGGTAATTCGTACTGGTAGACATCGGCAAGAACCCACACGTCTGAGAGGTCAGCGATCTTGTAGAGTGTCATACCAGCCATGATGTTCTGCCCGTTGACGACCATTTTCTCCACAACGATTCCGTCAGCGGGCGAATAGATCGTCATGACTTTTTTTGGGACGCCGAGCTTCTCGATCTCCTGAATTTCTTCTGGAGAGATGTCCCAGTAAAGGAGCCGGCGCTTTGCGGTTGCCACAAGCTCTTCTGCGCCCTTCCTTGCCTCTTCGACGCTACTTGCCTGAAGTTGGGCTTGATAACGCAGCGCAAGGAGGTACTCCTGCTCGGTGTTCACTAAGTCCGGGCTGTAGATCTCAAGAAGTGGATCACCTTTGTGCACGAGCTTTCCGGTGTAGTCCACGTAGAGTTTCTCAACCCAACCCATGATCTTTGTATTGACGTTGTAGAGCTTGGTCTCGTCATACGTGACTTTGCCAACGGTTCGGACTGTCTTCGTCAGCGAACGCCGCCGGACCTCCTCAGTTTTCACTCCGATGTTTTGGACGACGACGGGGTCGATCTTAATCCCCTTCACATCACTCTCTCCCTCGTATACAGGGACCATGTCCATTCCGCAGTCAGGCGCTTTGCCGGGTTTGTCGGATGTGAACCACGGGTGCATCGGATCCTTGTAGTACGCTATCCTCTTCTCACTGGGTGCTCCTCCTTCATCTCCATAAACTGGTACATAGTCCATTCCGTCTGGCGCCTTCTTCGGAGTGGGGGAAGTGATCTGGGGATTCATGGGATCACGGTAATAAAGAATTTTCCGTTCTTTAGACGGGCCTTTGTCTGCCGATGGGTGGAACAGTAGCCACCCCGCGCCTAGACCTAGGATGACACAGACAACCGCTGTAATCACGATCTTTCTCATGTTCCTTTTTCTCCTCGATTAAATCTATATGCTAATCTAACGAATCTTCTCTCGAATTTCTTGCATACTCAGACCGACGGCGCGTTCCAGTTCCGCTTGACTTTTCATGAAGTCCATCACTGTTTGGTGATAGGAGAGCTGTGCATTTAAGAGCGTTCTGTAAATGTCGATGAGCCAGAGGAACATCGACCGGCCTGTCTGATATGCGATGATCGTTGATTCCAGTGTTTGGCGGGCTTGAGGGATGACGGTGTTCTTGTACAGGAGCACAAGATTCTGATTGGTCTGAACTTTCACAAGCGCGTCTTGCACTTCAAAAAGCACCATGTTGAGCATGTTGTAATATTGCTCTTCTGCCTGCTTCAGGTTCAATTCTGTCTCCTGAACTCTTGAGGAATACTTTCTTCGTGACCAGAACGCGAGAGGGACATCAATCCCCACCATTGCCGACCAGAAGTCCGCCTTTGTCATCGCCATGTCTTTATACATCAGGCGAACCATGAGATCAGGATAGTATTCTCGTTTTGCCATCTGAATCTCTGCTTTCTCCATTTCAATGGCGAACTGCATCGCGCGGAGCTCAGGGCGAACCTCTGTTGCAAGAGGTTTTAGCCGACTGAAGGTCAGCGGCGGCAAAGTGACATCTGGATCGGGTACGTACCCGAACGGGGCGTCAATGGGTCGACTCAGAAGAGCGTTTAGCATCCCCTCCATTACTCTTTTTTCCTTCTGGAGGATCACACCATCGTTGACCAGCTCGGAAAGCTCCACTTGGGCGCGAAGCACCTCGTGGTGCTCGCCTGTCCCGACCTCGTATTGCTTCGTTGCAATTTTCACGAACTGCCTTAGCAGGTCCTGGTTCTCCGCATTGATCTGTATCTTTCTCTGCACGAGATATAAGTCGTAGTAGGCGGATTTCACATCCGCTATCACCTTGCGCTCGATTGCATTATATTCTTCGTCCGACATCTTGGCGTTGTTCTCAGCAGACCTGCCGGCAGCAGAAAGTTTGCCCGGGAATGGAATCATCTGCTGAACTACATAATCGGTTTCCATTCCTTGCTTTATCGGGTTCGGAAAGGACTGCGTTGGGGTTTGAAAAAACTCGATCCCAACCTGCGGGGCCCCCCACGCCTTTGCCTGATCTACTTTCTTCCAGCTGGCGGAGGCTCTGTTCCGCGCCGCGCGCAACTGAGGGTTGTTTTCAAGCGCTTCCTTGATGAGGTCGTCAAGATTTACTATCGGCTCCCTTGCGGTTTGCGCCGGGGATTCAGTGTGCAGCGTTAACGTATTAATGGCCGCCGCTATGATTAAGGCCGAAAAACATTGAGAGTTCTTCATGTTCTCCTCGAGAATACTTCAAGGATAAATTCGAGCGAGCGTTCGCAATGAGCAAAACTGGAACGACCGCAACAAAATAATTAGGTTTTGAACTAGGAATTAAGTGAAGAGCTGAAGAAAGAGAGGGCTAAATGCGAAGACAAGAGACGAAGATGTATTGGTCGGTGCCGAATTGAGAAGGGGAACCAGCGAAGGAAACGTACAGAGGATTTGTAAGTGAGAAGTCTGTCGAAATTGGAATCGTGAAAACGGTGAGAGTCGCCTTGACTTTTTGTTGGAGAAGCGAATTTGCTTTCGCTTCCGATGACTCAAATTTTAATGGAGCTTTTCCCTCAACCTTAGTGCAGCATGAAGGCGTTGTTGGACTGATTTTTTGCGCAGCATGACTTTCAGAAGGGGGGACGCACATCTGGCAACTCGTGTCGGTTTCATCGAGCATCGGACAGGCCACGAGGACAATAGGCAACCCCACGTTTGCGACGAGGAAGCTGAAAAGCAAAATCCCTGCTACTTTTTTCATGAGATCAATAAAATTCCTCCAA
>JBBIJH010000162.1:0-6246 GCA_037446075.1 Ignavibacteriales bacterium | reverse complement strand
AGGGTGTACCTCGACGTACGACTTCCAATCCTTGAATCGCTTCGGCACTTGGGCGGCGGACACAAGTCGGTGCAGATGGCACAACGCAACAGCGAGGGCGTCGGAGGAGTCGTAGAAGGCGGGCGAACTTTTCATCTTCAGCAGGGTCTTCACCATAAAACGAACTTGATCCTTCGACGCTGCCCCATTGCCAACGACTGCTTTCTTTACTTCGCGAGGGGAGTACTCGGATGTGGGAATATCTCGGTTCACTGCCGCAAGCATGGAGACTCCGCGAGCGTGTCCGAGTTTCATCGCGGACTGGGCATTCTTTCCATAGAAGGAAGTCTCAATGGCGAACTCGTGCGGATGGTACTTGTCGATGACCTCCGCAAGTTTCGAATAGATCGCTTTCAAGCGAAGTGGCAGACTCTTGTGACTGCCATTCTTCACTACCCCACAATCGAGAACGCGTGTTCTGTTGCCAGTGTGGCTGATCACACCGTATCCTGTTACAAGCGTTCCGGGGTCTACGCCGAGAATGATCATAGGTATTCAAGATTTATGAATCAACAATGAAGTTCTCTTTAACCAGACGGCCCCTGTCACATCAATGTCTCGCGTTTAACGAAAAGTTCAGGGAGATCGATTTCTCTGATACGTATGCCCGTGCCGTGGTTTCGCACTTGCCCCTTCTTTTTTAGATGCATTCTGATGTCAACGCAGATCTTGGATCTGCCCATCGTCTCAACAAAGACCTCAGGGTTCGGTTCTTGAAGCAAGTAGGCTTCGTTGAAATGAAACTCTTCTACTCCGTCGTCCCTGAGTCTCGAGTCAGCTATTACAAACACAAGTCTAGCTAGTTTTGAGAGCATTTTGCCTACCAACTCGTAGACGCTCCAGGACGCAATCAATGCCAACCTTGAGTCAGTCAAGTCTACTCTCATTTTCTCTCGGTCTACAACAACCGAGAGTCCCCGTGGATTATCTACCTGTGGCCAAACCGTATAGTATAGCGCTTTCCTCCCGTGTTCATCTACATAGCCGTACTTCGCAATCAGCTCATTGGGTCTGATTCTCCAGACCCCTCTGTTAAAGGTAAAAAGAGTAATTAGATTTGACGATTGCCGACGAGTTGCTTTCAGTTCTACCCTTCCGCCCAAGTCCGGAATGGGAATGTTCGACTCTTTCAGGTGAAGGACCCTTTCAAGTGTATATCCGATCCCTGTCGGTCCTCTCCTTTGAGACTTGATATATCCCCTCTTCTTTAGGTTTTCCAGTCTTTTCTTGATTTCTTTCAGCTGCAATTGTTGCTCCGGATTTAGTGGCTTTTTGTAAGATTACGATGTACTCTCGAAGCATAGTGAAGTCGGTTTTCCCTTGAATATTTGACGGACTGTTCCGGAGGGGCATCCGCTTATTTGGGATTTCTCGTTGGAATGTGACTATGTGTTTGAACCCATCCACCAATTCGGTGATTACTCTCTCTGTGGGTATCGTTATTCCCTTTACTTTTCTGTTCGCCACCACATACACGGCGAAGCCCCCTGTCCTCAGAACCCTTAGGATATTGTTGCAGCACTGGACTAGATCAGCAAAAAAAGCTTCTACGTCAGCCGCTCTTTTTGCATCCATTGCTTCTATCGATTGCAAGGAACTCTCGAGAGAACTCGGTACTTTTGTGAGCCGGCTTTGCTTACCCCCCAGACTCAAGCTGTCCAGGTCGCTATTCCATAGATTCATCCATTGCAGAGAAAGCCTCGAGAATTGGCCATATGCTACTGTTGTCCTCGAATCACCATACGGTGGCGAAGTTAACATAAGATCAACACTCTCTGGTTCGAGTGGCAGGCTTTCTCGACAGTCATGCAACTGCAATGTCGGAACATCTAGGCCTGCACCGGAGGCTTTATGAAATTCTGCCATAATCTTAATGGCTTCTAAGGAGCGCTTGCTAAAGACCTTCCAAACGATCGGGTTATGTGTGCTCAGCTTATCTGGTGGTAGGCGAAATAGCTTAAACTCATCTCCTCTCGTATTGCTTGTCTCCCTGATCACTCTACTAAGAACGACCAGATAGAAGTCACGAAGGGCTTTGTCATCTACTCTTTCGATGGCTTCCTTCAGTCTTGACAAGTCCCTGATCACCTGAGGCTTAAACCAGAAGTGAACGTTAAAAAATTCAGGCGGTGTCTGAATTTTACTCCGTCGAAATTCATCACGAATCATTTCAAAGGTCTTCAGCAACGGACGCTGCGCGATCGGATTCGATTTGACACCAGCGATGAGAAGGCCTAATGGATTTATATCGAACCCGATGGCCTTTCTTCTGAGGGCTATCGCTTCCACTGGAACGGTCCCGGAACCGCAAAAGGGGTCTAACACCACTTCACCTGGATTCGTCAATTCAGATATTATGGTCCTGGCGACGGGGGGGGCCATCATGGCGGGATAGGCGTGGAGTCCGTGAATTCCCTCTCTCGCCTTAATATGCCTAAAGGTCCAGTCTAGACTTTGAAGTCTGAGTAGATCTACTTCTGTCATTAGGCTGCAATTAGTTCAGTTGTGAATTTACTGTCAGCTACTTCCCTTGCTGCACTTCCGGCTAGCCAATTGGCGGTCAAGATTCAAGCCTGAAAACTAGCCATCACTTTATCGTCAATATCAAAATTCGAATACACGTGCTGGACGTCGTCATGCTCCTCGAGGACTTCCATCAGCTTCAGGACGTATTCAGCATCTTTTCCTTCCACGCGGACGGTATTCTGGGGAACCATCTGCATCTCGGCATGTTCAACCTTTATCCCATTCTCCTCCAGAGCTTTTCTCACCCGTTCAAAAGCGTCCGGAGGCGTCGTGATTTCATATGCATCTTCTTCCGTCTTCATGTCTTGAGCACCGGCATCAAGGATGATCTCCAGAACCGTGTCTTCATCATACTGCTTCGGGACGGTGATCACGCCTTTCTTTTGAAAAGCCCACGCGACCGATCCAGCTTCAGCAAGCTTCCCCCCGTGCCGTTCAAGAAGATGCCGGAGTTCGGCGACGAGACGATTCTTGTTATCTGACACACAACTGATAAGGATGGCGATCCCTGAAGGTCCATATGCTTCATACGTGACTTCTTCATAGGAAACACCCGGCAGTTCTCCTGTGCCGCGCAGGATCGCCCGCTTGATGTTCTCGGCGGGCATGTTATTCGCCTTTGCAGACTGGATGGCGAGGCGGAGGCGGGGATTCCCCTCGGGATCACCTCCGCCGTCACGAGCCGCGATGGTGATTTCCTTGATGAGTTTTGTGAAGATGCGGCCTCGTGCAGCATCGGCGGCCGCCTTCTTTCGCTTGATCGTTGCCCATTTCGAATGTCCCGACATACCTCGATTACCCTCCGGCCAACCTGCACGAGAGATCAGATCTCAGCCACATCGCAATGGCTCGTGCAGTCATTGGCAGTGTCGAAAGTCTTTGACGTTCAATTGAGGAAATCTCTCTCCGTTCTCCGCCCGAGGCAGACTCTCTTCAATGGTATAAACAAGTTCCAGACCTTTATTCCCCGCCATCAGTTGCGGAAGCCTTGACGCCATGTTGAAACCAATTGCATCCATTACAATCCCATCTCCCCGTACCTTGAATCGGAGATGATCTTTTCCGACGATGCGAGGTGAGCCAACTACACCAAGGTCCTTCGTTAAGAACACAGGGCGCATATTCCCCGGGCCAAACGGGGCAAATTGATTCAAGACGCGGATAAACTTTGGAGTGATTTCTGTCAGGTTAATTTCCTCATCGATGCGGATTTCGCGTGCGCGAAGCTCATCAGTCAAGAGCTCGTTCACGACGGCATTGAAGGCCTCCCGGAATTCATCAAGGCGACTGAGTTCGACGGCCAAGCCCGCAGCGTATTTGTGCCCCCCGAATTGAAGAAGCTTATCTTCCACCCTTTTCAGCGCCTGATAAATATCGAATCCCATCACGCTTCTGGCTGAGCCTTTGGCGACGCCGTCCACAGTCGTCATCATGATCGTCGGACGATAGTATTTTTCCACAAGTCTCGAAGCAACGATTCCGATCACACCCGGATGCCATTGCTCTTGATGGAGTATGATTGCCCCGTCCTTGTCAAGATCAAGGTACTGCTCCACCAATTCTTGCGCATGGTTGAACGTCTCCTCGTCGATTTTTCTTCTGTTCTGGTTCTCCTCTTCTAGCACTCTTGCCAGCTCCTCCGCCCGCCTCGGATCGCTACAAGTGAGGAGTTCGACCGCCCGCCTTGCATCTCCCAGCCTTCCCACCGCGTTAATCCGGGGTGCGAGAACAAACACGATCTGTCCTGTCGTCAGTTCTCCAAGTTTCAACCCCGAGCTATCGATCAACGCGCGAATCCCCGGGCGCGGGTTCAAGTTGATCTGGTCGAGGCCCAGCTTAACCAACGTGCGGTTCTCATCCGTCAGGGGTACAATGTCGGCCGTGCTCGCAAGCGCAACAAAATCCAGATAATCATACGGGAGGTCTTCCCTCCCGAAACGGGATGCAATTCCCTGTAAAAGTTTGAACGCCACACCGCAGCCGCAAAGGTGTTTATAAGGATAATTGCAGACAGGCTTCAGAGGGTCGAGGATGGCGAAGGCATCCGGGATCTTCTCTGACGGCTCGTGGTGATCACAGATTACAACATCGATTCCGAGTGACCGCGCATACTCCACTTGGTCAAGAGCAGTGATACCGCAGTCCACGGCGAGAAGAAGAGTTGCTCCCAGTTGTTGCCCTCGCTGGATTCCATATCGTGAGATTCCGTATCCTTCTTTCAACCTCTCTGGGATGTGGAAGAAGATTCCGTCATTGGATCCATCGGATTCTGAAAGCGATTTGAGGACGAGATAAAGCATTGCAGCGGCATTCGTCCCGTCCACATCGTAGTCACCGAAGATTAGAATCCTCTCGCGATTCTTGATCGCGCGCACCACGCGCTCGACAGCGGTTTCCATCCCGTCCATCAGGAACGGGTCATAGAGGAGTTCCAGGCTTGGGCGGAAAAAATTCTTGGCCTTCTGAAACGTGTCTATCCCTCGGTTGATCAAAATTGTTCCGATGGGGAGGGAGACACCCAAGGCCTCGGAAAGCGTGCGAGCCTTGACAGAATCCAGTCGAGGAGTGAATTTCCAGCGATGGGGTGCGTTCATGGGCGGACCCAATGCTTTCGGGGGGCTGGCCCCGATTCCATCGGGGTTGGCCACCTGCGCTCTAGACTGTGGGGAACTCGGGGTAGACAACGCTTTGAGAAGATTTTCTCTTTCGGCAACCCAAAAAAGAAACTCTAAGGTAGGTCGATAAGCCGAATTCTGTCTATCCGCCCGTGGCGGAGAGGCAATCATTTCTCTGATGCGACCTACCCGAGGATGTAACGAAGCGGGCCACTTCGTTCTCTCTCCAAAATTCAGGAGGAGAATCTCCTCTTACGCGGTCTTGCTCCGGATGGGGTTTGTCGTGTCCCGACTCCTCAGACGGAGGCGGGATCCCTTTCGGGACCCCCTCGGTTACCCTCGGGGCGGTGGGCTCTTACCCCGCCTTTTCACCCTTATCCCGCCAGAGGCGGGACGGTATCTTTTCTGTGACACTTTCCGTTACCATCGGCTTACGCCGACGGTACCCTCGATTTGCTCGAGGCATCCTGCCCGAGCCCATCATCTCGATAGGCAATGCCTCTCGATGATGGACTTGCCTGTTCCAGCGCTGCTGAACAGGCGTGTGGAGTTCGGACTTTCCTCTCCGTTCCCGCAGAGCGGGATCGGAGCGATTGCCTGACCTACCTTAGAGAACACGATGAGTTCAGAAATTCAGACGGTGGTAATATAAGAAGAAAGGAGAGAAGATTCAAATTCTAAATCTCAAATGATGGTCGATTGCAGCGTTTGCGACATGGTCTGCGTCAAGGTTCTTCTCTCTTGAGATGTAGGTTACCTCAACTGTGAAAGGGAGGGAATCGACCAGCCTTCGGATTTGCCTCAACCGTCTCCTCAGCTCGCTACTCTTAACTTTGTAATCCCCGCTGAACTGGCGAACGAGGAGTTCGCTGTCGGCGTGAACGACGACTCTCGAGCAACGAAAACTCCTTGCTCGTTTCAAGCAACTGTGCAGAGCAGCATACTCCGCCCTGTTGTTTGTGCTCACCCCGATGTAACCCCCCTCTGCGTGAAGGATTCTCCCTCGCTCATCTTTCAGGACCACTCCGTATCCGCTCTCGCCGGGGTTTCCACGTGAGGCTCCATC
>JBBIJH010000161.1:2127-6426 GCA_037446075.1 Ignavibacteriales bacterium | reverse complement strand
GCAACGCAGGTTTTTGATTTGGCTATCTCACTCGGTGGGACGCTGAGCGGTGAGCATGGCGATGGATTCGTCCGAACTCCGTTCCTGGAAAAACTGTATGGCCGAGAAATCTACGGCCTATTCCGCGACGTGAAAAAGATATTTGACCCACGCGGAATTCTGAACCCCGGAAAGATTGTTGCTCCACAGGGGACAAGCATCGCTCACGATCTCAAGACTGAATAACTTGGACTCACCCATGCGGAGAAAGCCCCATCAAACTTTTGTCGCTCTAACTCTAATTTTCTCGTCAAGCTTATCCCTTTCCCAAGTGCGAGGACCCGAGGCTCTACATCAGCGCTTTGAAGCGCCGAGCGGCTTCTATGACACCTTGAACCTTGTGGCAGAGGACACGACAAAAGCTCGGATCGACTTGAATTACAGAATCTCAAAGGACTTCTTTGTCTTCGTCCGCTCCAATGTGTCACCCTTTGATTTTGTCGCACGCGGGGAAATCAGTGCTGAACTTCTCGACGAACGTGGTGTCTCGGTGGCGAGAGAGATCATCCGGAAGGAGCTTCGTCGTAAGGAAGAGGCTACCGGTAAGAGTGGACCGGAAGTCGCGATTCACGGTAACATCTCCTTTACTCTAAAGCCGGGAACGTACCGCATTCATTTTGAAGTCGAGGATCTCGAATCAAATCGAAAGATGAATTTTCCGAGTCCGCCGATCGTCCTCAAGAAGTTTCATGACGGATCGCCCGGGATTACCGCCCCGCTCGCACTTGAGCGAGTCGATACTCTCGATGACGGAACGACAGTCGTCTATCCATTCAACTTTGGTGGGGATATCCCCTTTGGGAAGAATTTCTCCTTCTTCATCCAGGCATCCGGATGGCCAGATTCTTCAAGTGTCCTTCGGTACACTCTCTCTAAGTTAGACGAAAGGAAGAAAAAACATCTTGTCCTCTCAGATAGCACAGAAGCGATTACCGGCTTGGAGAATGCACGACTTCTGACACGAGAGGCGGACACGCTGCTCGCTTACACCCTTGAGAGGCGTCCGTCGCCGCCGACAATTCTAACTTATCTTCTTCCTCTGCGTGGGGACACCTTGCAAGCCGGAGAATATGACATTGAACTGAAAGGCACGGGGGGCCGGTCGAATCGGAAATCGTTCGCGATTCGATGGTTCGACAAACCTCGCTCGCTCATGAACGACAACCTCGCTGCTGAAGCGCTGGAGTACCTCATGTCCGAGACGGATTACGAGGACTTCATCAAAAAAAGCCCCGAGGAGCGGAAGAAGGCCTTTGAGGAGTTCTGGTCGAGGCGTGATCCGACCCCGAATACGGCCTACAACGAAGCCATGGCCGAGTATTATCGCCGGTGTGACTATGCCCTGGAAAATTTTTCTGGAATTGGGATACCGAGTGGGTTAAAAACTGATCGAGGAAAGATCTACGTCCTCTACGGGCCGCCAACGAGGACAGAGCGAACCCTCAGTGTCGGTGCTCCACCTCGTGAAGTCTGGGAGTACGAGAACATCAGCAGGAGGTTTGTGTTCGTTGATGAGACCCGGAATGGAAACTACAAGCTTCTTTACTCTGAAAAGCTATGAGCCGTCCCCGCATCGCGATTACGATCGGAGACTTCAACGGCATCGGGCCGGAAGTCATTCTCAAAAGCATCCTGTCTCCTACAATCCGTAAGCTCTGTGATCCAATTCTGATCGGACCCATCGATGTCTTCGGCTGGTACGCAAAGCGGTTGGGAATGCGCATCAAGCTCCAAGCTGTAGAATCTGTTGAAGAGAAAACGCTTAACGGCGTTTTCCCCGTCCATGATATAGGAATCTTCCACGCGAGAGATATTCGACCGGGAATCCTCTCTCCTGTTGCCGCAACTGCGGCGGCACTCGCGATTCACAAGGGAGTGATGCTCTGCCTCGCTCGCAAGGTCATCGCACTCGTGACAGCTCCCGTCTCGAAGGCAGCATTAAATCTAGCTGGTTACTCCTATCCCGGCCAGACGGAGATGCTGGCTGAACTCACAGAATCCGAGCACACGACGATGATGCTGGTCTCCGACAAACTTCGAGTTGGTTTGGCGACCGTTCACGTGCCGCTGCGAGAGGTAGCAACGTCGCTGTCCATTGAGAAAATCTTTGCTGTCATTGTTACCGTTGATCGCAGCCTTCGGAAAGATTTCGGAGTGAGGAAACCGAGAGTGGCCGTCCTCGGCCTCAACCCCCATGCGGGTGAAGGGGGGCTGCTGGGAACGGAAGATGACACGGTTATTCGACCAGCAGTTGAACTGGCGAAGAGGCAGCGTATCGCCGCCGAGGGACCGTTTTCCAGCGATTCGTTTTTTGGAAACTACCATCGCGCCCGCTTTGACGCCACCATTGCAATGTATCACGATCAGGGTCTGATCCCCCTGAAGATTCT
The DNA here is from genome assembly GCA_037446075.1 of Ignavibacteriales bacterium. Classification (GTDB taxonomy): domain Bacteria; phylum Bacteroidota; class Ignavibacteria; order UBA10030; family JAHEZR01; genus JBBIJH01. The sequence continues at coordinate 3,997 of JBBIJH010000161.1, read as the reverse complement.
CTCCTCGGGCAGAGCGGTGAACTTCTCCGCAGGTCTGAAGATCATCCGGACGTCCCCCGACCACGGGACGGCGTTCGACATCGCAGGAAAGGGACAAGCCGACCCGAGCAGCATGATGGAGGCAATCCGGCTGGCAGTCAAAATCGGCGTCCGCAGGTTCACGCTCTCTGCGAAGTAACAGGTGCTTTCACGGATGGTCCACAATCCTGACCTCCACCACCAGCATGATTGCTTTCCAGAATGTTTCTCTTTCCTTTCCCTGATCCGCATGGACCTCATGCCATCTTCAGGGGTTGTCAAAGTGGAAGATTCCCCTTCCGATGCAGTGAAGAAAACCTTCCTTTTCGTCACAGGAGCGTGAGCTTGTTGCTGGGCAGACCAGGGCTGCTCGAGGATCGAATGGCTTCGGAGAATGTAGCTCTCCCCCTCTATATCTTTGGCGTCTCGAACAGCGAAGTGCGGGATCGTGTGTCAAGCGCACTCCATGATGGGGAACTCAGCCACCGGTCAGTGGATTTGCCAAGTCGGTTGACACTGCCGGAGCAGCAGAGAGTTTCGCTAACTCGCGCTCGTAGCTGAACCGTTGATCTTTCTTGCCGATGAGCCGGGTGGAAACCTGAATCCGAGACGAGCGTCCGAGCTGCTGCTGGTTCGGAAGGAGGCTAACAGCCCCGGCACAACACTCGTTGTTGCAACACGTCAGTATGACCTTGTGAGAAAGCTGTCGGAGAGGATATTGCAGATCAGCGATGGGAACGTGCTCGAAGTAGAGGTAAAAGCTTAGAAAGGGGTTAGCCCACCGCCTCCACACGCCTCACTTCTGGAAGGGCAAGCATTAGCGTGCGTTCAACCCCCGCACGGAGGGTCATTGGGGAGAGCGGACACGTAGCGCAGGCACCAAGGAAGTGGACCTTCACGAAGCCATCCTCAGAAACAGTCACGAGCTCGATGTCCCCACCATCAACCTGAAGGCAGGGGCGTACACGATCGAGGACGGAGAGGATTCTGTCTCGTAAGGTCTCAGTCATAGCAGCACGCAGAGGCTTGAACCCCCTTGGCTACTTCCGGGGAACTCCAATCGAAATCTCCAGCGGCTGAGCTTGCTGATCGGTCAAATGTCGGATGCTGATTTGCGCAGCCAGGTTCCGAGCAATGTGTCGAACAATCTGAGCATTAGGTGATTCAGGCTCGGCAACGACAAGCGGGGATCCGTTATCACTGCCGATTCTGATTCTTGTGTCGATCGGAATCTCTCCCAGAAAAGGGACCTTCAGTTGCTCCGCAACACGCTTCCCCCCTCCATAGTCAAAAATCTCTTCTCGATGGCCGCAATTGGAACAGATGAAGTAGCTCATGTTCTCGATTATTCCAAAGACTGGCACGTTCACCCGCTCGAACATCTTCAGGCCCTTTCGGGCATCTGCGAGAGAGATGTCCTGGGGAGTCGTGACGATCACTGCTCCCGTCAAGGGGATGGTCTGGACAAGAGTTAGTTGCACATCCCCCGTCCCCGGGGGCAAATCAAAGACCATGTAATCCAGCTCGCCCCATTCGACGTCCGACATAAACTGCTTCACGGCACCGCTTGCCATCGGTCCGCGCCAGATCACTGCCTGCATCGGGTCGACGAGGAAACCGATCGACATCAATTTCACGCCGTAGTTCTCGAGCGGGACAAGCTTCTGGTTTCTCATCTCCGGTCGTTGGTCGATGCCCATCATCAGGGGGATACTCGGGCCGTACACATCGCAGTCGATCAGTCCGACTTTTGCGCCGTCCATTGCGAGAGCGACTGCAAGATTGACCGCGACAGTTGATTTACCGACACCTCCTTTGCCGCTTGCAACTGCAACCGTATTCTTCACAGCGG
>JBBIJH010000161.1:0-2117 GCA_037446075.1 Ignavibacteriales bacterium | reverse complement strand
AAGAATCAGTTCTTTCTGAGGATTTTGGTGAGACATCACATTCGATGTCATCTCAATCCTGATCTCCCCAACCCCCTCGATGTGATCTCTGATGGCCTGCTCACTGAATGTCTTGAGCTGATCGCGCACGGGACATGCAGGAGTCGTGAGTTCCAGAGTAAATGATACGTTCTTGCCATCGACGCTCAAGTTCTTGACGAAGTTCAGAGCCACGATGTCACGGTGGAGGTCCGGGTCCTTCACCAACCGCAGGGCATCGAGGACGTTTTCCTTGCTGAGCGGCTTCATGCAGTCTCCTGGTTTCAATTGTCGTTGTCTTACCTGTAGGGCAGTATAGCGAAGAATCCCTAGAAATTCAAACGTGGGGACCAAGCAGAGTGTTCCTTCCAACTTCTCGGAATTCAGAGGATTCTGGAACCCAGTTTTTCTTGCTGAGGGAGTTCTTCGCATGGGCAAAGCTGCAATGATGATCTAGTTCCAAGCGTGCTACGAAACGAAATTTTCCGCTTGATTCACGAGCCGACGTTTCGTACATTGGCGTGGGGCGAGAAGCAAGGCTTCCGAGGAAATGAAGGGGGTGATCCGAGATGATCCAGGCCGCTCGGCAACTGGAGTCACGCCTTACGCTGATCCAACAAGAACCTTTCGTACGTTGTTTGTCCCATCGTCTGTCCGATTTATCAGCCTCTCCTGTGAATTCCATAATCACTTCTCGAGAAGGAGGAGTGGTTCTTTCTACCTCCGTCTGCATTGACGAAGGAGAAACAGCCATGAAAACCATGACCTGCTGTATCCTCGTTCTCGCGCTTGTGCTGACGTTGGCTGGCACAAGCTACGCCAACCCGAGCTGCGACATGAAGCCCTCGCCGTTGTTCAAGGCGTCGCTACAGGCGACGATTGCGAAGTTAGAGGGCAAGGTGGAAGCTGTCGCAAGGCACGCAACCCAGCGCCCGGGCTGCGTACAGCCGAACGTGGCACCGACTGTTGAAGGCGATCAAACCTGTTATCCGGAGTGCGGCGGCGATCCTCCCGGCTCTCCATATTATTGCAATACCTATCAGCCCATTCCCACCTGTTCACCTGTCACTGGTTCTCTTTCTGCTTCAGCTTTCGTGCGAACAGACAGGCTCCCCCACTGAGGGCGTCGGAAATTCCTATCGCCTCATCTTCAGCATCGGATTAAGAATTTACACATTGTCGCTTGAAGGTAGAGCTCCTGTTATGATCGGTGGACACCTGGCTGCTGAAAATGGACCCGAACCTTCTCGGAGAGGTGATCTTGTCGCATTCTATGGATACGCTTGGGGCCTCAATGCACGCGGTCTGTACGTCATGGACACCAACGGAAATAATACAAAACAACTGACAGACATTAATTATGAAGGTCAGTGGGCATTCGGGGATGCTACCTGGTCCTCTGACGGTCAACACCTGTGCTTCAGGGCGCCCAAGAGTGGCACCGAACAGATCTACGTGTTCGATCTTGCTCGATCCATAGAGCACAGGGTAACCGCTTTGGGGAACAATACGCTCCCGGCATGGTCTCCAGATGGCCAGACGATTGCCTATGCATCTGCGGATCGAGGCGATAATAGGCCCAGGGCAATCTACCTCATAGATACCAAGGGCAACAATGAGCGCCGGTTTCCTCCGCCTGGGTTTACGGAGAGGCCTTTATGGTCACGAGACTCGAAGCGCATTCTGTTCGGCGGGAACTTAGGCTATGTGGAACTCCCAAATTACGACGAGTACCATAAGACGGACGTCTTCGTCGCCAATGTTGATGGCTCAAGCCTTGTCCAGCTGACTCACGATTCGGTCAGTGGACCAATGGGATGGTCACCTGACGGCACTAAGATCCTCTTCTTCTCCAGGCGGGCTTGGCCCGATTCTATTCCCATTCGCACTGATTTGTATCTGATGGCCGCTGACGGTTCAAACGTTAAGAGAGTAACCACTTCGGGTGCTGGTGCGAGCAACGCTGCTTGGTCACCTGACGGCAGATATATCGCATTTCTCCAGTCCCGACTTAACCCGTATCGGTATATCCTCACCGTCATTCAGCCCGATGGTTCAGGGGAGCGCTTGCATCTCGAGCATCAGGGCTTCACGAGTGA
>JBBIJH010000160.1:0-6451 GCA_037446075.1 Ignavibacteriales bacterium | reverse complement strand
GTCGATCTGCTTGATCCGGTAGTAGTACTTCCCAAAGGAGACGCCGCGATCAATGTAGCTATAGGATTGAGGAGTAAGGGTTGTTCCATGTCCTTCAACAAAGGCAACCTTCTTCCATGCGGAATTTTTCATCTCTTCATTCGTTAATCCGCTGTGAACCCGCCTTCGTTGGATCTCAAAGCCGTAGTTGTTTGTCTCGGAGAGTGTCTTCCACGCCACCTCGACATCCCGGTCGCGGATCACATACGCCGCGGACGATGCAAGCTGGATAGGCAGTGGAACACCAGAGGTGAACGATTGATAGAACGATGGATTGGTCTTGTCTTCTCCACCTACTTCTACAAACCAATCATCACTAGTGCCAGAAAGAAAACCGGCCGGAGCCAACTCAAACATTCCAGTACCGCTGCCCGTCTGGTTGACAGGAACCGTTAGCAAGGATTGCTCTACCCCATCGGCCCATGATATTGGGAAGTCGACAGTATAGACAGCAAGGAACTTTTGATACCGAGACCCATTCTGGACGCCTTCCGCTCCATTTTTTGCAATCGAGTATGTGGGAGAACTCACAGTCCCGAGACTCACACCATAAGCATCGTCCCACCTTATCGTGAACTGAATCTGTGTCAAATTCCCCGTCACATTCCCCCCTCCTGCCTTGGCTCTCACCTCAAGAGTAGGACCGGTGTTAAATATGCCACCTGCAACCGTCTGGGCAGCGACAGGAAAGTTGCTCCCACTCAATACTAGGCTTACAACGAACGCAACCATTATGGCTTTCATACCATATCCTCCTATGGTGAGTTTGACTGACCTCTTGGAGAACCGCGAGCGGTTCGCTCTTCCCAAAACGTGCACCGCTAAGAGATCCCTCTCACGGCTTCGTAATCTCTGGGAGTCCTGAGTATACTCGACCGTTGACCGACCCGCCGATCGCCACAAGAATAATACCCCGATCATTGCCGGGTCCCAAGTAATACGCAGAACCATCCAGGTTCGCGTCTTGGCTTATGTAACCACTGGCTGTCCCATTCACTGACCCTCCAATCCCTACTAACAGAGCGCCACGATCGTTTCCCGGACCAAGATAATACACAGTCCCATCGCCATTCACATCCCCCGCGTACATACCGAACTTCCCGCCACCCAAATCCTTCATCGGCGGGTAAAGACCATAGTCACTTGAATAGGCGGCACCCTGCGACATCGTAAAATCATACAAAGCGCTCGACGCATTCAGTGCCACTGGTGAAGAACTCATAACTGCAAGATGGTTCCGATGCCTGATGATAAGGTAGTAATCTCCCGGAGCTGCATCAAACTCGAGATTAGAGTCTACATCGCTTGAATCCACAACCTCTCCATTATTCTTCAGAAAGAACGACTTGGACATAACTGTAGGGCCAGTTGCATTCTTTCTTAACTCTATATTGATCCAATCCACGATCTTGGTGCTAGGAATAGCTTCTACAGTCCGTGGGGCCCAGCCATACGGAGAACTCAATGGTAATATGCTATTGATCGATGTGCTCATTGAACCGGAAGAAAACGGTCCTTCTAAGAATACCTTAACTCGAGCGATGGACTTCTGACAGACGAGGAAAGTATTTCCTGCAGAAGCCTGAGCATTTGTCAAGCTCACCTCCAGCGTTGTGCTATCGACTTTCGTCTGGGAATTTCCTCCAGTCCCCGGAACGGCAGTCAAGGCGTAGTACCCACCCTGGAGACTGAGGACAACATCGTACGTCCCGCTCTCGAGATAGCCAAAGCCGTAATTCCCCGAAGCATCAGAACTGGTCGTTCCAACAGTTGAGCTTCCCTGCTTCAAGCTGAGAGTCCACCCAGACAACGGAGAGCGGTCAGCGCTGGTGGAGGAATCACCGTCAGCATCGAGGAGTACAGCACCACTGATTGTGCCGTATGTGAAGGTCAACTGGCTGACCCATGTTCCGAACGTGTTTGTCCCTTTTGCCCATAGTCCTGAATACCACGCTGATGAGCCAGCGGGGCTCGAGGCTGTCTCATCCATGTCGATGCCTGTGAAGTCACCCCATCGACTCTGACCGTTACCTGCGACCCCGGACTTTGCCAGCGTACTCGCTTGAATCGTTGCGTCAGACCGTCTTTTGCCAGTAACCCAAGAGGAAGAATACTCAGTAGTGCTGGAACGGCAAAAGCCCATAAACATTGTGCCCACAGAATCTACACACACCATCGGATAATAATAGTAGATTCCGGAAGCGCCAAACGTTTCGTCCGTCAGCACCGTCAGATCACTCGTTCGTAATTGGAAGTATCGGATGGCGTCGACCGTTGTGCGGCCAAACCTGATGCCAAAGTGCCAAGCAATCGTCAGGACACCGTTCCGTACAAAGAAGTCAGGTGTTCGGCAATCTCCAGCGTCCAGTCGGTTGGTTGAACCCAGTTGTCTGGCATCCACGGGTGCACCATATGAATTCACGGTAATGAGTGTCCCAGATGAAAGTACCGGGCTACTTGGCGGCCCCGTGATCGTCCGGTAGGCAACGTTGCTGCCGCCGTCATACCGGGTGGTGAAAAGATGTATCGTTGAGTCTGAACTCGCGTTCCGGCCTGGCTTTGTCACAAAGAGATTCGAGATACTGCCACCGGGAGGAGCCGCGAAATTAACAAAGTCGACATAGGTAACTGTCCCCCCAGTGTACGCTGTCTCACGGCTGATGACACGCAACTTTTGGTACTGATAAGAATTGCTGGAGAAGGTATACTGCTGACCACTCATCACGATCTTGTCGTCGCTCACTCCAAGTCCCGGGAAATCACTCCAGTTGCTTGTCTGAGTCGTCCCGTCCTTTGTCATATCGAATTTATAGATCCACCATTCGCCACGCGCATCGGATGTCTTTGAGATCGCTAAGTAATAGTACGACCAGGAGCCAAGGATGTCAGTCCCCTGGGTTTCGCTCAAAGCGACGAAGCGCCCACGAAGGTGGTCGTAGAAGCACTTGGCGTCGAAACCGGGCCCTTCACGTGATGGAACACCAAAGAAATCACTCTGAAGGACCTCAGTCCGTCCGCTTCCATCTTTGTTGGCTATTACGACACTGACATTTCCCAGGACAAACACATGATCAGGACCGACCGCCGGCTGAGGCTCTCCCGGGATGTACCCCTGCTGAGTTATCCCCTCGAAGCCTACTCCGAGTGAGGGCGCCTGGACAGATACAGGGATTGCCGCACTGGGGTCGATCGTGACGTTCTGTTTCAGGATCACCGGTGGCTGACTCTTTTTCCATTCTTCGAACTTAGCCCTCCCCTCGGGTGGGTCTCCTCGTCGGATGATCCGTGAAGGTCCGGGATGTGGAACTGTGACTCTCGGAAGGCTCCTCACGTGAACGGAAGTCGGCACGACACTCTCGCCTCGTATCCCCTGGAATCCTCCGTCACTCCAGGGCTGAGCAAAGATAGGGAGCGTGGTCCCGACGAAAAGGGAAAGTGGGAGAAGACCAATAAGGAGCCTTTTAATCAAGGAATGATCGGGAATATGACTGACGTGTCCCATCCATCTGTTCCTCAAGGTCTCCTGACCTTGAGGTCCTTGATCCTCAGCAGAAACTGACGGGGTCAGGCCTACGGTCCCGTAGGGAGGAGACCTCGACGATCGGTCAGTCGCGATCGCTTGGTTGTCTGATACAAGAAACCCGCTCATATCTAGGAAGCGGGTTCCTCCCAACAATTCAACTACTCCAAAGGGTCAGGCCGACCAAATAAGCCCCTTATGGGAACCACGTAAGGTGGAGGTCACCATACGGCGAAGCCACACCTTGGGGGAGTTAGGCCCCGCCTACACTTGATACTATTTCATCAAGAGCATCTTTTTTGTCTCGACCTTGCCCGCACTCCGGAGCGTGTAGAAATAGAGTCCGCTCGGGAGCTTCGACGCATCGAAACGAACGGCGTAGATCTTGCCTTCCTCAGCATTCCCTTCGAAGAGGCTGGCCACTTCCTGACCCAGCACATTGTAGACCTTCACTGTCGCAACCCCACTCTTCGGCACTACAAACTCGATGAGCGTGCTCGGGTTGAAGGGGTTAGGATAATTCTGCGTCAGGACGAACTTATCAGGACCGGTGCCAACAGCGACCTCGATTTCAGAGAAGGTCTCTGAAGTTCCGTCGAGATCGACCTGCTTGATGCGGTAGTAGTACTTCCCAAATCTCACAGACCGATCGACATAGTAATAGGATTGCGGCGCGAGAGTGGTCCCATGTCCCTCGACGAAGCCGATCTTCTGCCAGCCCGCCCCGCCGTTGGCGGGGTCGCCGGCCTCGCCTCGTCGCCGGTAGATCTCAAAGCCGTAGTTGTTGACTTCCGATATTGTTTTCCACACCACCTCGACATCATTCTCCCGAACCACGTGGGCAGAAAGAGAAGCGAGTTGGATGGGAAGAGCGCCCGGTAGCCCGATTGTGTACCTGCTGAAAGATGTCAGCCCCGTTATCGTTGCCGTGTATGGGTCTGTCCCGGCGATGCTCGTTACGCTCCCTTCCTCTACCCAGACGGTGCCATTGTGTCTCCAGGAGACCCCCGCGGCCCTGGGGCTAAAGCTTCCGCCTTCCTCCGACCCGTTCCATTGGACGGTAACAGTCATGGTGCCATTTCCACCTGGCGTCCCTTCTACGATGTCCCACGTGCGCTGAACAGCCGCGGCATCATTTGCACTGGTGGGCGAGACTGAGCCGATCACGCGGACTCCAAAATTGTCCGTTCCGCTGCCGGTCGCGATGGTAACAGGATTGTATGAACTGGAAGTGCCCACAGGAAACTCCATGGCTGTCGTGCCTACACCATTGCGGAACAACTTCCCATTCGTGACGACGTATCTTGATGCGTTTGCGTTGGAAATGCTACCGCTGGATCCTATCGTGAGGCGATCACTCACCAGCGATAGTTTGCCGTTCGCAAAGTACAGGGTGCCGTTTACGGTACAGTTGGAAAGCAACGTCGTTCCGGCAGCGTTGTCAACCGTGAGGTTGTTGAATGTCAAAGTACCACCTACAGTCTGTGTACTCGTGCCATTCAAATTCACGGTACCGGAACCTGCAATGAGCTGAGGACTCGGGCTGTAGATTGCCCCCTTGAGAACCAGAGTTCCGCCTTCTGACATGTTCACCTGACCTGGGTGAGTCGCATCGAATCCCCAGGTGAATGTACCGTTGACGGTCAGCGTCTTGCCAGCATTGAACATGATACTCGAGCCAACCCAATCAACGCTGCCATCATTTAGTGACAGATCGTTGCACGCTGCATCGGCGTCGACGGTGACATCATGGTTCGCTTTTATCGTGACGTTATCGTCTGCGTCCGGGATTCCGTCGGCGTCAGTCCCGGAAAGCAGAGTCCAGACGGCCGGATTATTCCAGTTTCCGTCACTGAGCGTGCTAAAATTGCCCTGCGCAAGCACCACCACACTTACAAGAAGAAGTGCTGTGAGAGCCGACCAAAGTCTGAGCAAAGTGTTCATGACTACTCCTCCTTTCCAATCCTATCGGAATGAGAAAGTTAATCTTATGGCCTGCTAGGCCCGTCACCGATCTCAGATATGCCTACGTTGAATCTACCCTGAGACACCTCAAAGATCAAGAGACTCAGAAAAAGATTAGGAAAGATGTCTGCTCATCGGTAACCCTTCAACAGAGAAAGCACTACTTGACCAGGAGCATTCGTCTTGTCTCAGTTCTTCCTATGCTTCTCAAGCTATAGAAATACAATCCACTTGCCAGGTGCCCAGCATCGAGGCGGGTCGTGTAAATCCTGCCAGCGTCAGCATTCCCTTCGAACAACGTTGCCACCTCCTGTCCAAGGATGTTGTACACCTTCAGCGTCGCGATCCCACTCTGCGGGACAACAAACTCAATGACCGTGCTCGGGTTGAAGGGGTTGGGATAGTTCTGGGCCAGGACAAATTTATCCGGCCCTGCACCCACCGTTACCTCCATCTCGGGGAAAGTCTCCGAAGTTCCATCTAAGTCAATCTGTTTGATGCGGTAGTAGTATTTGCCGAAGGACACACTACGATCAACGTAGCTATAGGACTGAGGAGTAAGAGTTGTTCCATGGCCTTCGACAAAGCCGATCTTCATCCACTCCCCGGCGTCTCCTCGCTTGCGCTGGATCTCAAAGCCATAGTTGTTTGTCTCGGAGACTGTCTTCCACCCAACCTCAACCTCATCGTCACGGATCACGGCGGCGGAAAATGCGGCAAGTTGGATTGGGAGAGAAACATTTCCCCCGGTATTATCATAGGAGACAGTTGCTTTTGTGGTGTTGTCGTCTTCAAATGTCTCCTGCTTAGTTCCTAAGTTAATACTTGAAGTGCCGGCTGGATTTTGAATATAGAACCGAAGCGTGACCAGTAGGATTCCGGTTAGTGTTAACTTTTCTCCACTAACGTTAGCACCATTATATCTAC
>JBBIJH010000159.1:0-6525 GCA_037446075.1 Ignavibacteriales bacterium | reverse complement strand
TCCCTCTCAGACGTGCTTCCAGATAGCCATTAAAATCAGGTAGCTGGACGTCGCTACAAAAAGCGTATAGAACCATTCTAGAAAATTTCGAGCGAAAACTGAACAACTTTCGATTGTGGAATCCAGTTACAGCGACCGAATAGGTCTCCGTCACTGTACCTGTTTGTGGGTCTCTCTCAACAAGGTCAGCATCGTTGAAATTAGTTAATTGAGGCAATGGTCTAATGACCGAATAGCGAACACCATTGAATTTCCCACTTCCCACCGTGCCGGTGCCGACAACATAAGAGTCGGCAAACCCAAAGACGTATGAAGCCAGACGGAGCTTGGGTTCAAACTGTTCATCTGCTTGTCCAATCTTTGTTACGCTGATGCTGTCAATAAGCATTTTATATCCGACGACTGTAAGCGTGTCATTTCCGATGGAAAAGTCTTCGCCGGCATCTGGGATAGTGATTGAGAGAGAAAAAATATTCGCTTGCTTGAGTGGTTCGGTTGTGCTCAAACAAGCAGCGAATGAAACCGTTATCCCCATCAGCAGTATTGGAGTTACGCGCATCGTCTTCATATCGTTAACAGAAGTAAAGCCATCCCCGCAAGTCGCAGAGATGGCTTTACAAGGTTACCGACGGTTCGAAAAGGTTAACTCGAGCCCTAGTATCCCGGGTTTTGCACCATGGAGGGGTTCGCATCCAGTTCCTGTTGAGGAATCGGAAATGTGATCCTGTTGTCATTCGGAGCGAGCCCGCGAATGCTCAATCCTTTTCTATGGAGGGTATAGAAACGGTCTCCTTCAAATGCCAGCTCAACTCTGCGCTCAAGCAGGATCGCGTTGATCAACGCCTGTTTATCAGCGAAATCTGAAGGTTTGTATTCAATAAGGGCATTGGTGGCAGTCCCTCCGGTCACAAGGATGGCTCGTTTGCGAACCGTATTCACCAAGGTGTATACTTCTGGCGGTACAGCAGCCAGGCTCGCGGCTTGCTCCGCAAGAGCTTCTGCCCTGGTAAGCAATACATCGGCATAACGCAGATTTTGAACGTTATCATCTCTGGTCGTGCGGAAGAACTTCAACGTTGCGCTCGTGTTGGCCACTAACCCATTCAGCATTAGAGTTCTTCTCTGATCCGTTGCGGTGCCACCTGCAGCAGTGATTGCAGCTCGTTGACCCGGGGTGATGATTTGATTGACAGCATCGACATAGCTCTGACTGATGACGATGTCACCCCGACCGCCAAGACTTGTTGGGGCATAAAATGCAGTCTGACCGGCGTTGACCCCGGGATTATCCGACGTAGTATGGGCCACTTCAAATACAGATTCCGAGGAAAACTTAGTCTGGAATGGTCCGTACGGAGATGAGGTCAGTGAGAAACCTCCCGCAATAATCTGCTGTGCGTAATCTGCTGCCGCGGGATAGTTCCCCTTCTCCATTTCAAGCTTCATTAAATACCCCAACGCTGCATAGCGAGTTGCCCTTCTGTCGTCTCGAAGTCGTACATTGGGAAGCAAGTTCAGTGCTTGCTTCAAATCACTCTCCGCTTGGGCAAAGACCTGGGCCACGGTCGCGCGCGAAAGATTCTCAAAGTCGGCAGATGATTTCACCGGTTTCGTACGAATCGGCACTCCCAGACTCGAGCTACCCCCGGGAGAATTCCAAGGCTTTCCGTACACCCGCGCCAGCTCAAAGTACAGGAAGCCTCGGCAGAAATAGGCGTCTCCTCGCCAGATATTCTTTTGCGCGTCTGTGAGGGTGGGATCACTGATTTTATCAACAGCATCCAAGACGATATTAGCAATGTTGATTGCCCGATATGAATCCGTCCACCAATTAACTGTGTTGGGATTATCTGGAGTCATTGCGCGATTGTGAAAATCAAGATAGGTGGTAAAGCTCCCTTTCCAAATCACGTTGTCTGCCATAATCTCCGGTATGACATTGTAGTTGCCGCCGGCAATGCTGGCAGATTGGATCGCATCGTACAACCCCGTGACCATAGCTCTCAGGCCTTCAGCATTGGTGAGGGCTGTAGTAAGATCGACGGATTGCTGAGGGGTCTCAACCAAATAATCCTTACACCCGATAACCCCGGTGACGACTAGTGCCGTCAGGAAGAGTTTTGATCTGTTCATAGTCATCCTCGTTAGATTCTGTTCAGAGTGTGATTGTCAAAGTGTAAGGTCCAAGCCGACAACGAGTGTCTTCGCCTGTGGCAACTGGAAGAAAATATCCGAAGCCTGAATATTCCCTGTGTTCGCAGCTTCAGGATCCATCCCTAAGAATTTTGTCCAGGTCCACAGGTTCACACCCTGTGCGTAGATACGTGCTCGTACACCGCCAAGAAGCGAGGAGGGCAATGTATAACCGATCGTCGCCTGTTTCAAGCGGAGGTAAGATCCATCCTCCAGGTAGCGTGTGCTGGCCTGCGATCCGTTTGCAAGCAACAACCGTGGTTGAGGATTGGCAGCATTCGGGTTGTCCGGCCTCCAGTAATCGTTTTGACGCGTAGACTGATTGAATATCGAATTGAGGTTGGAATCAGTGAACCCTCCATCCGCTCGATAAATTTTGTTCCCCTTGGTAAACTGGAAGAAGACGGTTGCGTCAATCGGCCCAATGGCAAACGTACTGGTAAATCCCCCGAAATACTTGGGCCATGGGCTCCCGACGATGACACGATTTGACAAGCTGTAGGTCTCCGTGACGTTGCCGTTCAAGTCCAACCACCTCGCGTTTCCGTTTGCCGGATTGGGTCCCGCGTATCGCACGAGATACCAAGCTCCCAATGGCTCGCCCTCGCGTACGATACTTCGTCCAAAGATGATATCTTGATGAGCGAAGACCGTCTTAACCTTGTTTCTCACTGTCGAGACGTTGGCACTCATCGTCCATCGGAGTTTCCCTCCATGGAGAATATCTGCCGTCAGATCAAACTCCCATCCGCGGTTCTCCATTTCGCCGAGGTTCTGCGTGAACGCGGTGAAGCCATTCACTCGTGAGACAGGGACATTCAGCAGAAGGGCGGAAGTGTTCTTCACGTAATATCCGATACTGCCACGGACTCTCTGTCCGAGGATTCCAAAATCAACACCACCATCGTAGTTAGTTGCTTTTTCCCAGGTGAGGATCGGGTTTTCAAGTTGAGTAATCGCCGCGCCGGGCAGGTCGTTGTAATTAAATCCGAAGCCGACCAGACCCAGTGCCGGAAAGTTACCAATTTCGGCATTCCCGGTCTTTCCGACGGCTCCCCGCACTTTAAAGAAGTCGATGCCCGGGACCCAATTGAACCAGCTCTCATCGCTGACAATCCATCCAGCTGATACGGCAGGGAACTTAGCATACCGTACATCCTTCCCAAAACGTGAAGAGCCGTCGATCCGACCGGACAGATTCAGAAGATATCGATCTTTGTACGAATAACTGATGCGCGAGAAATATCCCAGGAAGGAAAAATCGGTTCCGGTGCCAGTCTCACTTACGGGAGTTGCTGCGGAACTGATGTTCTTCAGTAAATCTGAGGGGAACCCGCGAGCAAAGGCACTAAAAGCGGTGTTTTGGGAACGCTGCGCGTCGATCCCAGCCAGAACCGAATACTTATGATCTCCGACCTGACCCGAGTACTGAAGAGTAGAGTTGAGGTTATAATTTACATACTGATCATTGCTTGCAAAAGCATTTCCATCAGGAAATCCATCCGTGGTTTTGGATCCGCGCTTGAACTTCTCAGCGAGCTGCCATAGCTCCACTCCGAGTTTCGCGTCAAAGACCAGATTCTGAAGGATGTTCCACTGCAGAGTCCCTTGTGATGTCAACTGTGTGAGGGAGGATTTAAAATCGATCCCTTCGACGTTTGATAGGGGTGTCCCATTAAACTGTGGGTTCCGATTCGGTGCGACACTTAAGTTTAGGGATCCATCGGGGTTGCGAGCTGGAACATTGGGATAATAGAGTGCAGCGTAAGTAAACGCCGAGGCTACAGCATTCTCCGTGTACACTCGGAAATTATCCGTTCTCGATGGATTCAGATTTATACCGATCCTGATCTGATCGCTTATAGCATGGTCAAGGTGTGCACGTGCTGAATAGCGCTTCAGTTGATTGTTACGCACAAACCCTTCTTCTGAACGATAGGTACCTCCGATGTAATACCGGGTACGCTCTGTGCCACCGGTTACACTTGCGCTGTTTTCCGTTAATGCACCAGTTTGCTTTACAAGACTCATCCAGTCAGTGTTCACAATATTCTCTGTTGGAAGAAGAAGCCCGCCACCAGAAGGTCCGAAGCGGTTTACGGCTGCATCGTTCCAGATGCGGGTAAATTGTTCACCGTTCATCATCTGGTATGTATTCGTTGCCTTGACGGTCCCTGCGGAGGTGCGAATGTTCACGATCTGTTGGCCCTGCTTTCCCTGCCGGGTCGTGATCAGTACCACCCCATTTGCGCCTCTTGAGCCGTAGATTGTTGTGGAGGCATCCTTGAGCACTTGATACGATTCGATGTCATTCGGATCGAGGTTCAATAAGGGGTTAATTCCCTGCCCGCCAGCCCCAAGTCCCACAGATGAGCTGCCCGCGGTGGGCGGGTTGGTAACCGCTACACCGTCGACGACATAGAGTGGACGTGTACTCGCTGAAATAGAGGCAGCACCACGAATCCGAGTGGATGTGGGAGCGCCCAGCAAGCCGGAGGTGTTCGTTAACTGAACGCCTGGTACACGCCCTTGGATTGCCTGATCCACCGTTCTTGGAACAAGATCCCCTATGTCTTCTCTGGATACCCGTACAATCGCATTGGTAACCTCCCTTCTTGACATACTACCGTAGCCCACCACGACTGTTTCGTCGAGCTGCAAAGGATCTCGCTGAAGCTGAATGTTGATTTCAACTCGACCTCCGATATCTACCTTTTGCGTTTTATAACCAATAAAAGAGAATCGGAGGGTATTATACGCTGCAGGCGCCCGGACGCTGTACATGCCTTGGATGTTCGTCGTTGTCCCGATGGTCGTGCCCACCAGAATAACCGTTGCACCCGGAATAGGTTCTCCGCTTTCTGCATCGGTTACGACACCACGTATGGTCCTCTCCTGTGCTTGTAGAAAATTGAAAGACCCGAGGACCAACAGGATCAAACCCAGACGTGCCGACGCTGCCGCGAGCATCTTGGACGTCGTATAAATTAGCTGCATAGACAGTCTCCTTTTCAAAAATGATTTTAGCTAGTTGAGCTGAAAAAGTGCAGCTGAATTTTGTGTGCGCCCCCCGTGTCCTCCTTTCTCAAAAAGTGGAACATGCGGACAGAAACAATCCATCCGTCCGTTTGACTAGGGACCGACAAACAGCTAAGCTGGATAAAAGGAAATAGGAATTGGGTTGTTGGAAGAACGGGCTTAGCTAGAGACTGACCAACGACTCAGGGTGAATCCGTTTTCTGCTCGTCTTGCAAATACCTGAACCCCTGTTTAGGGAATTCTGAGATCGCCTGAGATTAGCAATGCCCTGGGTAACTGTAGTAGCTCGAAAATAATAAATGAAACAGAGAATGTCAAGTCTAAGAATTAGGAATTCTCATTTTTGTAATGACGGATTTTCCCTACCCCCTACGAGATGACTGCAATGCGACAAAAATGGGCGTATTTCGCTGTATTTCAAGGGGGTGACACTGGGGTTTAGGGTCTATCGGGCACTGCTACTTCACTTCGTCTATAGGTCTATTCTCGAAAGAGCTAATAAGAATTCGCTCTTCCTAACGCCCTAATCCGCTTTCCTTTTCCTTCCGAAAAAATCCAGCCGACAATCTTTCCCTGGTCTATCTCACGGAAGTTCTTCCAGCACGGCTGCCTCAGCAGGTGTCTCACGCTCGTCTCATCCAGTTGGATCATATGGTGTGCTGAGGATGATCTGCCGAATCCGAGAACACCGGGCGTTAATGTTCTTCACTCATTTCTGTCGCGACAGGGAGGAATCTCGATCTTCCCTCTATACGAAAGTTTCTTCGCGCGACGAGACGCCTTCGCGTTCCTAGTGGGGAGGGATCTGAGCTGATCTGAGTGGGGCGATTGGTTCTTGCTGGCCTTCACTATCGCGTTTGTTTCTTGGTGAATATCTGGATGACCCGGTCACTGGTTCCGGGGCCGATATTCGGAGCCACCCCCACCCATCGGCTAATCTCGATCTTTTCAATCTGTCTGACGTCCACAATATTATCGAGAGCGCCCGCAATATACTGCACGTATGCCCCGTCCAAGTAGATTAGATAGGGTACCCAGGAGCGTGGCGAAATGCCTCTTCGGCGTGCAAGTGGACTCAGAGCGGCGCCGGGTTCGAGCGCTTGGAGAACCTCAGAGAGTCTTTTCGCTCCGCTCTTTTCGATTTGGGCCGCCGTGATTACGGAGCTTGCATAAGTTCGCTGTTGGCGTTCTGCCCGTTCAGGGTTCGCGATAACTTCGACTTCACTGAGCTTGACCGGTTCTTCAAACAATTCGACGGTAAAGGTTACTTGTTCAGAGGGTTTCAAGTGAAGG
>JBBIJH010000158.1:0-6536 GCA_037446075.1 Ignavibacteriales bacterium | reverse complement strand
CCTAGTAGCATCTTCCACTGAAAATATTTACCTTTGCACTAAAAGTGCCACACATTCCTAGCACCATGGAAAAACTTTATCGCTCTCAAACCAATAAGCGCATCGCTGGTGTGTGCGGCAGCATCGGCGAGATGCTCAACGTTGACCCGACGATCATTCGCGTAGCAACGGTCGTGCTTGCTCTGACGACGGGAATTATTCCATTCCTGGTCGGCTACATCATCGCCAGGCTTGTCTTTCCTGTGGGAAAACAGGAACCAGCTCAGACAAAACCGTAGTCGCGACCGTCCACGCTGACGTCGGCCACTCCAGCAGATTATGATTCCAGAAGTTGCCCTACACCAATTGCCGGAGGCCCTATGAAACCCCTGAAGCAGGCTGTGCTACTTTTCTTCTTCACTCTCACTTTTACGAAGACATCCTACGCCTCAGAGTTCTTTGACATTCAAAAGGTCGCTGACGGTGTCTACGCCGCGATCGGGAAGCCCGGCGTCCTCTGCAACGCTGCAATCATCATCACAGAAGACGGGGTGATCGTGGTCGACACCCATCTCCGGCCAACATGGGCAAGAGACCTCATCGGAGAAATCAAGAAGCTCACCGACAAGCCCGTGCGCTACGTGATCAACACGCACTGGCATCCAGATCATGTGCAGGGGAACAAAGCATATTACTCCGTCTTTGGTAAGCAAGCTGAGTTCATCTCCCACGAGAACACGCGTGTCGACATCCTGGACAAAGCAATCCCAAACATCAAGCAGACGCTGACCGACCTTCCGAATCGAATAACTCAGATGAAGGCACAACTGGAGTCGGGCAAGAAACAGGATGGAACGGCGCTTACCGACGAAGAGAAAGCGAGGATTCCCAGCCAGATCAAAAGTAGTGAAGAGTATTTAGAGGAATTGAAGACGCTTGAGATCACTGTTCCAAACATGACCTTCGACAAGAGCCTGATTCTCTACACTCCCGACAAGGAAGTCCGGATTCTCTACTTTGGTGAGGGGCACACGCGCGGCGACGTCGTGATTCACCTGCCGAAAGAGAAGGTTCTTATCACAGGAGATTTGTTAACCGGCGGATTGCCCTTCATGCGTGATGCGGTCCCCCTTGCGTGGGCAACGACACTCGAACAAGTCGGTAAACTTGGGTTCGATCATGTTATTCCTGGTCACGGTCAGGTACAGAAAGGCAAGGAACGCCTTAACCTCGTCGTCAGGTATCTGAACGATTTAGTTGCAGCGGTAAAAGCTCAGGTGGAAAAGGGCGCAACCATCGAGGAAACGATCAAAAATGTTGATCTTTCAAAGTACGAGAAGGATTTTGAGAACTTTAAGGCTGGACTGACAGGGCCAAATGGGAATATCACGAAGACGTACGAGGCGTTGAAGAAGTAGACTTGTGAATACCCGCAGAAAGCGCTGACGGCCCTCAAAGCCGCCGCTCCCGGCTATTGTCCTTCTCAAGCTCTTTCATCAGGCCTTTGCCTTTGAACTTTCCTCTCAGGCTGTGAAGGAATTCTTTGCTTTCTCTTTTCTGAGAATTTCTTTATATTCTGAGGCGTGAAAGAGCCTTGCCAATGAAAGAATAGAAGAGGAGGCTGAAATTATGGAATTCTCTCTCATTTCCCAGCAATTCCGAAACGAAGTCACTCGCCTCGGCGTTGAGGAACTGAGAACGCCCGAGGAAGTCGACAACGTGCTCAGTGATTCCAAAGGAACCGTCCTTGTCTTCGTCAATTCCGTATGCGGGTGTGCCGGCGGAATCGCACGACCGGCACTTGCGCTTGCACTGAAGCACAAAATTCTTCCCGATAAACTTACCACCGTGTTCGCCAGTGAAGACCGGGAAGCAACTGCGCGTGCCCGCTCATACTTCGAAGGGATGCCGCCTTCCTCTCCCTCCGTTGCACTCCTGAAAGATGGCAAACTCCTTTACATGCTCCATCGCCACGACATCGAGATGAGTTCTCCAGCCGAGGTTGCTCGAATGCTGACCGATGCTTTCGACAAATACTGCCAGAGCGCCGTACCGCAGGAGAGCTCAACGGGTAAGTAACCCCCGCAGGGGCTTCTCCCCAGGATAAGTTTAACCCTCCTGAGACATCCCTGGCATATCGAACCGTGTCTCACTCTTATAAGCTTCTCATCATCGGTGGCGGGCTGGCGGCAGTTTCAACGCTCGATGTGCTGGCGAAAGGAAAAGCAGCCGCGGGAGTGGCAGTTCTCTCAGACGAACGCCACCTCCCCTACGATCGACCTCCGCTCTCAAAAGAGTACCTCCTTGGTCAAACTCCTCGCGAGGGAGTGTTTCTTAAACCTGAAAGCTTCTACACAGAGAACGGGATAGATGTCTTCCTGAACACGAGGGCGGTGCAACTCGATACGACCAACCGTCTCGTTACGACTGCAGACGGGCGCTCGTTCCGATTCGAGAAGTTAGTGATTGCAACAGGGTCGGAGCTACGGGTCCTGGACGTTCCCGGAAAGGAACTTACCGGCGTGTATTATCTCAGGCGACTTGATGACTCTGATGCAATCCGGTCTTCTGCGAAGGATTCAACCCGAGCAGTCGTAGTGGGTGCGGGCTTCATCGGCCTTGAAGTCGCTGCTGCACTTCGGCAGATGGAGCTTGAGGTCACCGTGCTGGAGATGGAGAAATCGCTCTTTCCCCGACTGGCGACACCCGAGTTGTCCGATTTTTTTCTTCACTATTATGCAGAGAAGGGAGTGAGGTTTCTCTTCCAAGAGAGGATTACAGCCTTTGAGGGAGGAGACCGCCTCAAGAGCGTAAGAACTGCAAGTGGGGCGAAGATTCCGTGTGATCTCGCCGTGGTGGGTGTGGGCGTGAGACCCTCAACGGCATTCCTTGATGGAAGCGGGCTTGAGATTTCAAACGGCGTGATCGTGAACGAGTTCATGGAGACGGGCGTTCCGTCTGTTTATGCCACCGGTGATGTCGCGAATTACTATGACCCCGTTTACAAGAAGCACCGGCGCATCGAGCATTGGGACAACGCAGCCAAGCAGGGGCAAACCGCCGGTTGGAACATTCTCGGAGAGCGCAGGCCGTACACAGGCGTATCCTACTTTTTCTCCGACGTCTGGGATCTCCATTGGCAACTCGTTGGAGATCATGAAGATGCGGATGAACGTATCATTCGCGGGTCGTTAAAAGAGATGAAATTCGGCTTGCTATATCTTAAGGAGAGTCGGCTTCGGGCAATGTTTCTTCTGGGTTTGCCTTTCAAGGAGCGGCGCACAGCCGAGAAGCTGATTGTGGATGGAACGGATCTCTCACCACACCTGGCGAAGCTACCAGATGTGTCGATTCCTCTTGAAATATTCGGAACGTCGGGCGAAGACCTGATCTCTCCTTGAAGATTAATTTTCTTTCTATTTCTCAGTTTAAATAAGATGTGGAAGCGTGGCCTAAGAATCGGACGCTATCACCTCCGGGCTGGGTCTCCAGAATCAATCCCTACATGCTCTGCTCATCGCTTGAACTCGAACGGCCTTAATGCCAGAATTACCCCGCCGAAGACTTGAGGGAACTTCGGTTTCTGCACAACGAGCTGAGGCAGAGAGGACAGAATCCTTTCCCGCACCATCCTCGAGTAAGCATTTTCTTCTTCAAGAAGCTCTCCCATCAATGAAACCGGCAGCTTCCTCTTGGGTTGGATTTTCATGGTAAGTGCGTGGACAAGGCTGGCAAGTTCGCCAGCGCCGCGGAAAAGGATCCCGTGCGCAATATGGTCTCCTGCTTCGTTTGCTTCTAATACCTCTGGAAAGAATGAAGCAACGTCCACTTCGTTGCGATCTGCCTTGATTAGAAGTTCCTGCGCTGTTGTAACACCAAATCGTTGAAGGGCTCGCTCAAGAAGAAGTGTCCTCGCTCCGCGACCGTCGTAGGAGCGCACGGCGGCATTGAGGGCATCCCGGGCTAGTGCATGCGCTCCACCTTCACCTCCAAGAACCTTTCCACCTCCTCCAGCGTGGTAAACCTTTCCATCTTCTGCTTTTGCGCAGGCAATGGACTTTGCTCCTGCCATCAGCAAGATGCCAGAATTACTGGCGAACGCGGCTTCGAGACTTATGCGCACGCTCGTCTCCACGATCGTGGAGCTGAGCGGAAATTTTTCTTTTCTGCTCAGGAAGTGAAGTTGGTTCTGAAATTCCATGCGCTCAGATGGACGGTCGGCCCCTGTGAGTCCGACTGCAACGGCATAAAGGTCGGACGGTCGACATCCAACCTTCTGACAACACTTGATCGCAAGTCCGAGGATAATCTCGGCGGCACGATTACATCCCACAGCTTCCAGATCCGATGGGTCTCCTGTTTCCTGTGTTATAAGTGTCCCCTCCATGGTAACAAGAATCACATCGGTTTTTCTGTTATCGCCGTGTATCCCTAACGTGTACTGACGATGCTCCAAGGTTTCCTCACGCCGGGGTTGGTGTTCCGTCCTTCTTACTCGCCGTCACGGATGCAACTGTTCTAAATCTTGGAAATTCCTTAGAACCGTTCAAGGGAAATCTTTTTCCTTCGCCTGCAAAGTTAGCAAACTCTGGTAACACTTGATGAAGCATGTCGCTCAATTGGCTCAAGACAGTTGGTCTAACATCACTGCTGCATGGTAAAGGCCCTTTATCACCTCGGCTAAAAAGCGATAGTTCAGGGTCTCGGGTGTATCGCTCGGCTTATGATAGTGGGGATTGCGGAGAAAGGCGGTATCGGTAATCATCACGGCGGGGAAGCCGAACTTCCAGAAAGAGGAATGATCAGATAGATAAAGAGGTGGAAGAAAGCCGGGCGCACTCAAGCTTTCCACTCCGACCCTACAACTTTTCCGCATGGCTTGATGGATGAATCTGATCAGCCTCCTCGTTCTAACGTTCCCAACAATCCCAATGAAATTGCCGACCCTTGGGTATCTGTAGAGATGACGCATCAGCGGAAACGGATAGGTCTGCTTGAGGCCCTCGCCCGCGAAGCCGATCATCTCCAAGGAGATCATCAACTGAACTCCTGCTCCATCTGCCTTCAACTGTTTTGCATACACCCGGCTTCCCATTTTCGAGCTAAAGAAATACGGTGGCTCTTCAAGTGTGAAAGCGACGAGTTGTATCGTTCGCTCGTTCTCGTAATCTTTCAGGAGGCGCGCAAGCTCAAGCAACCCGGCAACGCCGCTTGCATTGTCATCTGCGCCTGGTGTTCCAACCACAGTGTCATAATGGGCGCCAATGACGAGCCAGGCTTTTGATGCATTCTTTCCCTTTTTCTCTGCAATGAGATTGCGAACTCTTGTCGAATGGGTTCCATAGATTTGAGAGGCAACCTTGAAGCCGAGAGATGAGAACTCCTCTTCTATAAAAGCTGCTGCTCGAGAAAGGTTGCGGGCGTACAACCCGTTGCGTGAGGGGAACTTTACGGCCAACGTATTGACTATCCTGTGCGCGCGTGAGGCGATTTCCGATACACTTGAAGGAAAGGGCTGTTCAGACATCTCGGGGATCTACTCTTTTCCAATTGCGCTGTTCAAAAACCGTACAAGTGGGGTAACTTGTCTATAAAGCTTCACCGCTTCAATCGGAAAATCGCTGGTAAAGCATTTCTCCTCGGGCCAGGTCACTCCGGCATACAACCACTTGAACTTGAGCCAGTCTGCCATCGGATGGTTGCTGTCAAATCCTTGAGGAACCCGTTGCAGCTTATCACCCTCTATCTCCGTGAGACGCCGGCGGAATGATGCGGCCTCGATAATTCTCAAAAACTCCTCAGAGCGTTCTGCGATCGCGCGCCGGATAGCCCGAAGTTGCTGGTTTGGAGGCATGTAAATCCCGCCTCCGATGTAAATCTCTCCCGGTTCGAGGTGAAGGTAGTACCCAGCCCCTTCTTGCCAATGGCCTTTCGGGTGAAAAACAGCTGCCACATGCGTTTTGTACGGTGCCTTGTTCCTGCTGAAACGAATATCCCGATGGATGCGGAACATTGATCGCTTGGGATGGACTTCGATTTCCGGGGCGAACTTTGCAAACTCCACCCTCAGAGCGGCGATCAACGACTGGAACGGCAGCTTCACAAAGGTTTCATACTCTGACTTGTGTGCAGCAAACCAAGAACGGTTGTTGTTTTTCTTCAGCTGTTTTAGAAATTGAATCCCCTCGCGCGGGAACCCCTCGAACGGAGGATACAACTCAACATCGATCTGCGGCGGCTTTGGCATTTTAATCACGCCCTCGTTGGTTCGCCATTAGAAGCCGGCTCACCTCAAGATACTTAGCGCTGGTTTGTTGGATGATTTCTTCAGGCAATGCTGGCGGTGGTGATTGCTTATCCCAACCAGTGCTCTCAAGGTAATTTCGCACAATCTGTTTATCAAACGACGGTTGATCTTGACCTGGTCGATATTGATCCACTGGCCAGAAACGGGACGAATCCGGGGTAAGCGCTTCATCAATCCAGAGAATAGTTTCGTCTGCTCCGAGGCCAAATTCAAATTTTGTGTCGGCGATAATGATACCGCGCCCCAAGGC
>JBBIJH010000157.1:0-6544 GCA_037446075.1 Ignavibacteriales bacterium | reverse complement strand
GCCAAATGTCCCCAAAACAGTATGCATATCTGAGATTAACAGTATCACCATTGGTCAACCTTAGTAAGAGCCACAGAAAAGCTGGCATCTCTCCCCAACCGGACTGTCCCCCGCAAGACAAGCTCCGGATCGAGGCCTTCACATCAAAACTAATTCTCGTGTCAGACGCGATTGTGGCACTGACATCCATATAGATATAAGTTTCCCCGAAGCATCCGCCTGCGCCTAATCTTTGAATCCTGAGGGCACCTGATTGAACTGCAGCCGTGCCCGTAGTCCCACATCCTGGATAAGAATACAAATTCCACGTCGGGTTCCGTGTATAGTCTCCATCATTAAAATCATCACGAATCTGTGCTCCAAGCTTTTCTTTACCAAGGAGCACTGTAATCAAGATGGCAATGAATACCTGTGCTGGTTTCATAGGGTTCTCCTTCTTCATTGTTTGACCTCTTTTTTCCTTTTGTAGCTGGAAGGCGATCCCGTTGCAGAAAGATGACGGGGGGCGCAAAAATAGCCCGGACGGACCTTCACAGCATCACGTAGCCTCAGGGCGCCTGCAGCCCTTTCTAGCTCTATATACTTGCACATGTGGCTGGCTGCAGAAAACTTTCTTCAAAAAACTCAAAAGCCGAACCGCCCCTTTTTCAGGGGGACAATTCGGCTCTTCCAAACCTTCAAGAATCCAGCCAATTCAGGCTATTTCTGAGCCATTCCTTTGTACCTCCTATTCCTCGTCGGCTCCTTGATAAAGTTTTGCCCTCTATAATCCCGCTAGGGAGGTCGTAGACCATCCCAGTACCTCACACCCTCAATCAGCTCTTTGCAATACTGCTCATCCAGTCTGCGACTGAGCTTGCCCCGGACAGATACCAAACCATGACAGAAACCGACGATCTTCAAGCGCTGTTCAACAACCCTTGGTAACCTTGTATTGGCGCAAGGACTTAGGCTGTCTGATTATGACCAGAGATTTCCCTAAGTTTAAATACACAGGGATTATTTCTGATTCAGGAGGGAGGAACCATGGCCACGGTCAGAAAGGCTGTATATCATAACGGTACCTTGGTATTGGAGGAACAACTCAGCCAAGACGCAGAAGGCAAAAAATTCACCGTGATCGTGCTGGAGGAAATGAGTAAGCGCGGGGACGGGCGATTGAGTAATTTTTTTGCGCTTGCCAAGGCCATCGACCTTGATGAAACTGCCATAAGACAGTTGCGAGAGAAAAGTACACTGTGATCCTCGCTGATACGAGTGTTATCATCGACTTCTGGAAAAATCCTACAGAGGAAAAGAAAGCTGTCTTTCTGCAAGATCAAGTTGCTATTTGCGGCATCATAACCGCAGAACTGATGCATGGCGCTCAGAATGAGGCAGACCTCAGGAGAATAACAGAAGCTCTTGCAGACTTTGCTTATCTACCCCTCGATGAGGAACTGTGGATTGAAGTCGGACGAATACTCTACAGACTGAAGCGGAACGGGGTAAGCGCCCCTTTTCAAGATGTGGTTCTTACTTCCTTGTGCCCGAAGTATGGATGCAGATTATGGACATTGGATAAACATTTCGAATCGATTAGAGCCGTAGAAAAGGAACTTCAACTGCTTACTCCATAGTTCCTATGATCCTCGTATATTCTGGGCGGCACCTTGCTCTCCCTAATCTGAACCCCCCAATCTCTTTTAACCCTTCTGCTCTTTACCCTCCGTACAGTCCTGGCCTTCCGATGAACTCTAAGGTAGCCTCTTCATCGACTCCACATACCTCCTATTCCTCGTCGGCTCCTTGACAAACTTTTCCCCATCCCAGTACCTCACACCCTCAATCAGCTCTTTGTAATACTGCTCATTCAGCTTGCGCGTGAGCTTGCCTTCGGCTTCGAGGCGCTTGTGGAGAGCTTCAAACCCGACTTCAGGCAATAACTTCACCACTTTCATTTTCGAGTCAAAGTAATACATCGGGCCATAGGGCCTGTTGTCGGCCATTATCTCTCCAGTTCCAACCTCAATGAGTCCGTCGGCTGCAATCCGGATCTCCCCAACAGTACCCTTCACGTCTGCCGCAAATTTAGCAAGGTCAGTGTGAGGGAAAAGAAGGTAGTACTTTTCGGCACCTTCCTGCACATCCTGAGGGATATACTTTACCGTCGCCGGCGCATGGCCACCTATCTTTCTTGGATCCAAGATAGCTAGAGCAGGCTGCGCATATGCATTGCTCACACCCCCCAAAAGAATCTCCTGCACCACATCACCATCCAGGTCGGTATGCTCAAGGGCGAGAAGATATCCTGGATGCCAATACTCACCAAGGAACTTTCCATTTCTTGCGTCAAGCCGCACAACTATGCAGGGGAAATCAGGGAGATGCTGGGCCAAAGCTATCACCTCCGGTACCCCATCGTGGTCGAAGTCGCCTACGATCATCCTCGTGAAGAGGTAATCATCTGAATACCGCTGGGAGCCAAAGGTAATGGTTCTGTGCAACTCGTATTTCCATCGCTCAATGCCATCCGCATTATAACAAAAGATTGTGTTGCGCAGTGGACTATTCGGTTCACCCCAACAGAGTGTGACCACTTGGTTCTTGCCGTCACCTTCAAGATCCATCGTAACGAGAAGTTGATCGAGCGGCGGCTTTCCCGGTGTGTTCATGTCTTGTTCATCATAATTATAACCAAATCCAAAATGCTTCCTCCATAACTCCTCCCCATCTTTGTTATAAGCAATCAAGAACTCATCTTTCGCCCTCGCATACGCGGGATTCGGGTCTTTGCTATCCTTCTTGGGGATAGTAAGGAGTAGCGCCCCCGCTAGGAAGATCGCCAGGAAACTCCCGGACGAAACAATAGGGTGACGTACAACAAAAATAGCCATCCTGAGTGGAACTGAACGCCTCACAGGCCTCAGCGGAACCTTATCTTCGATCGTCCGTGCGTGGACAATCCAGTTGCGCAATGTGAGGGCTTGTGTTGCTGCTTCCGTTTTCTCAAGCTGCAGTTGCTTCACATCCTCATAATATTCTGAGATTTCCTGAAGCAGTGCCCTGCAGCCCGCACACTCAGTCAGGTGTGCTTCGATCTCCGGACGCCGCTCCATAACTTCTGCGGCTCCGAGAGCGTACAACTCAAGTGTTTTTTCGTCCGGGTGGTGCATGGTGATATCTTGGCCTCATCCCAGTTAGACATCGAAAAAGCCCGGGCCTGTCAGTCCTCGTCGCTTCGCTCCCCGAGATGGCAACTAAGGGCTGCGTTTCCGACGGCCTCGGTTGGCGGGTGGGGCCCCTACTCATCCCTCTTGTATATACCGACATATGGGGTTGTTTCCAGATTAAATTTTTCCCATCTGTTCTTTGATCCGGCGCTTGGCTTGCTTGGCAAGGTACTCCAGCACTGTACGATGCTCTAACCGATAGCTCTCTTTTGTTAGGTCAGGAAGCTCCTGGCGGAGACAATCGTAATAAGAGACCCCGTCGGACCCACCCGCATCCGACGACCCGAGCAAAATCCCTTTGACTGCCCGCATGTATTTCGCAAACAGTTCTCCGCTCTTCTTCCCGTTCGTTACGTAGGTCGGGTAAAACTCGCCATACAGATCGCTGCAAACTTTCTCCACGAGCTTGCGGATATCCTGTTCTTCCAGTTCCGACCCGGGAAGTTCCACTGCTTCTTCCTGAACTTCCCACTCAAGCGAATAAATCTCTTTGAACAGCAAAGCTGCAGAAACCAGAGCAACGGTACGCTGGAAGTCGGCTTGCTCAAGGAGAAGAGTGTGAAGCTTCTTCAGCATGACGGGGATGTTATCATGAATCAACACGACCCGCGAGAGCTCCTGCTGAATCACTTCGAATGGCATTGGAGGGAGGTGAAGCAACGGGTCGCCGTCTGCGGGCACGAGGCAAACTTCACCGAAGCGAGTGATTTGCTTGAAGTGCTGATTCCTCTCGACCGACAGCCTGATATTGCGAAGGATCCTGCCGAGCGTCGGATCTAATTCCGAGTACAGCCTGATGACGTTGGTATTCACCTTGGCGAAGATCAGGTGACGAAGGGCGGAGAGGACTGCTTCGTCGGAGTGACCGTCGAGATCGGCTGACTGAGCGTCGAAGAACTTCTGAAGCTCAGGCAACTCACCGTTCTTCCCACGCCGGAAAAGGTCAGCCAGGCAATCGTAAACGAGATCAGGTTCTCTGAGGCCCATCGCCTCGGGTTTGAGTCTGCCGAGGGCGATTTTTTTCCGGATGAGAGGCAGGGCGAGTGTGTAGCAGAGTTCGGCGAACTCCCGAAGCTCCAACGGCGTGTATGTCCCAGAAAGGATCCCCCCAAGCAGCCTTTTGGGTGAGTAAGGGGACTTCATTCGCTAGAAGGCCTGGGGAAAACTTTGACAGAAGCTAAGAAAGAATCCGCAAAGTGTCAACTGGTTCGGGCCCGCTAAAATCCGCCGCCTGGCTCCAAATCTGCTAAATCTGTGTCGATTGGCGAGCGTCCACTCCTGCCCTCGGTCAGAACTCCTTAGGACCTCAACTCCCTCTTCAAGAACCACCCCGTGTACGACTTGGGATTACTGGCGACCTGCTCCGGCGTCCCTTCAGCGACGATATGCCCTCCCGCATCTCCTCCCTCTGGCCCGAGATCGATGATCCAATCCGCAGTCTTGATCACCTCCATGTTATGTTCGATGACAATGACGGTGTTGCCTCTGTCAACGAGTTTGTTAAGAACGTCGAGGAGCATCTTCACGTCCTCGAAGTGAAGTCCGGTTGTCGGTTCGTCAAGGATGTATAGGGTTTTCCCCGTTCCGACCTTCGAGAGTTCTGTCGAAAGCTTTACACGCTGGGCCTCGCCTCCACTTAGCGTCGTGGCTTGCTGGCCAAGCCGGATATACCCTAAGCCGACGTCGTAAAGAGTCTGGAGTTTTCTTTTGATCCGCGGAATGTCGCTGAAGAAGGCCAGCGCCTCTTCCGCCGTCATTGCCAGGATATCAGCGATGGACTTTCCCTTGTAATGGACCTCAAGGGTCTCCCGATTGTATCGTTTGCCTTTACACGCGTCACAGAGGACGTAGACGTCAGGGAGGAAATTCATCTCAATTTTCCGAAGGCCATCCCCCTCACACTCTTCGCAGCGACCTCCGCGAACGTTGAAGCTGAAGCGTCCCGCCCGGTATCCACGGATCTTCGCTTCGGGGAGTTGGGTGTACAGATCCCTGATATATGTGAATAACCCTGTATAGGTAGCGGGATTTGAGCGCGGTGTTCGCCCGATGGGTGACTGATCAATCTCGATGACCTTGTCGATATTGTCGACCCCCTCAATCGCTTTGCAGGGGAGCGGAGGTTCCTTCGACTTGTAGAACTTCCGGGCAAGATGCCTGTAGAGGGTCTCAGCAATAAGAGAGGATTTCCCTGAACCACTCACACCAGTGACGCAAACAAACTTCCCGAGAGGGATAGCGACATCGATCTGCTTGAGATTATAACCCGATGCCCCGCGGATCACAAGGTGTTTTCCATTCCCTTCCCGACGAATGCTCGGAACCTCGATCTGCTTGTCTCCCCGTAAGTACTGAGCCGTCAAAGACTGCCCGTCAAACTGCCCCGGGCTCCCAGTGGCAACTACATACCCACCGTGCTCTCCTGCTCCCGGCCCGAGATCGACGACAAAGTCTGCGTGCTGGATCGTCTCCTTGTCGTGCTCGACAACGATGATCGTGTTTCCTAGATCCCGGAGCGATTCCAGCGATTCGATCAGCTTGAGGTTATCCCTCTGATGCAATCCGATACTCGGCTCGTCCAGGATATAGAGCACGCCGACAAGTTGAGAACCAATTTGTGTGGCAAGTCGAATGCGCTGGGCCTCGCCACCGGCGAGTGTCCGCGCCGAGCGATCGAGTGTTAAGTATTCCAGCCCCACGTTAAGCAGGAAGGCGAGGCGCTGGCGGATTTCCTTGAGGACCTGATGCGCAATCTCCAACTGGCGGTCGGTTAACTTCAGAGTCGCGAAGAACTTGGCGGCATCACTGATGGAAAGTCGGACGATGTCATGAATGTTGTACGTCTTCTGGCTCATGGCATCCTCAAGTTTCACTGCGAGGCTCTCTTTCTTCAACCGTCCGCCTCCGCAGACCTCGCAAGGAAGCGTGCTCATGTAAGACTCGACCCATTCGCGGACAGCATTCGATGTCGTCTCTTCATAGGAATGTTTCAACGTATCGATGATTCCGCTGAAACGATGCCTGTACGTAACTGCCCGACCGCCAGCGTATGAGTATTCGATCTCAAATTTCTCGCTTCCGCTTCCGTAAAGGAGAACTTTCCGAGCCTGTTTTGATAATTTCTTGAGTGGCGTGTCGAAATCAAAGTTGTATCGACGTGCGACGGCCTGAAGCTGGTTGAAGAACCAGGTGGGCCGAGGCTTTCCAAAAGGGGCAAGACCCTCTTCATTGATAGAGAGGGAATCATCCGGGATGATTAAATCAACATCGATCTCCTTCTTCTCTCCTAATCCATTGCATGCTGGACAAGCGCCGTAAGGGGAGTTAAAGGA
>JBBIJH010000156.1:5702-6564 GCA_037446075.1 Ignavibacteriales bacterium | reverse complement strand
AAGACGCCACAGCATATCCTCATCGAGACGCGAACTTCATCCTGAACGTCCATACGCGATGGGACGAAAAGGAATCGGATGCGATGTGCGTCGAGTGGGCTCGGAAGTTCTTTGATGCGTCGGCAAAATATGCAACGGGCGGTGTGTATGTGAACTTCATCAGTGAGGGCGAGGAACGGGTCGCAAATGCCTTCGGTGCAAACTACGAAAAGCTGGCGAAACTCAAGAAGAAGTACAGCGGCATAATTATTCTTAGCCAACCGTAAGATAAAATCGTAGCCCCACTCTGGAGATCGGGTACAGCCGTCTCTGAAGGTTCGCCTTCATAGCTCCTTGGTCATTCAAACCAACCGGACTCCTCCGGCATCCTATTGATGAGAACCAACAGGATGTCAAACAAACACTTTCCAGGAGGAGGTCACCATGAAGAAGATTCTATTCCATCCCGCCCAACCTACAGCTCTGGTTTTAATCTTGCTGTTCGGCTTTTCAAAGGAAGTCCTCGCCGGACCGCCACTAATCTGCCACCCCATTCAGATTGGCAATGCAAAGTCGCTGCCGTCCGGCACGGGACCATTCGGTACGAACAGTGGATACGACCGCAGCCGACTCGTGAGAGAAACGCTCGAACTACTTACGCCGGAGATGCCGATCCTCGTTAGAATGGAAACTCTGCGCAGAGCGACGCTTTACGCGTCGGGCATTTATCGAGGTAGAGGAGGTTGGTCCAATCACTCGGAAGAAGATCAAAGGATCGCCTACGAGCTGCTTTCGCGACTCATGC
The DNA here is from genome assembly GCA_037446075.1 of Ignavibacteriales bacterium. Taxonomy (GTDB): domain Bacteria; phylum Bacteroidota; class Ignavibacteria; order UBA10030; family JAHEZR01; genus JBBIJH01. The sequence goes on along the minus strand of JBBIJH010000156.1, from coordinate 5,780 downwards.
CTCGGGCGCTTCAGGCAAAGGAGAATGGAAGTTCAGGAGCCTTGGCATGGTTCGATGTGGGGTATCTCATGTCCTGCT
>JBBIJH010000156.1:473-5685 GCA_037446075.1 Ignavibacteriales bacterium | reverse complement strand
ACCTGGCGAAGGGCTTTCCTGGATATGAGTTTGTTAAGAAGGCCCTGGCGCTCACTAATGAGAATCCCGAGATCGAATTCGCCTGTGCCTTGATCACGATATTCCCGAAGAGAGCAGAGCATACCCAGCATCTACAAAAGGCAAAGGCGGCTGCTGGGAAGAAGACTCTTTTATCTGCTAACGTCGAAGCGCATTTCGGAAACACCACGGCGAAATGATTGAGACCAGGGCAAATGGTTCGTTCCTCGTCAGCCGTATTTGCTAGAAGGTGACCTACAGCTATAGTTGCTGGTGTTCTTCCAAGCTGATGGTGCTATGAACGGTACCGGTCCTACGGTGCGGGCACGAAATCTCTATCGACCTTGTGTTGGTGATTCGTTGAGCTCCATAGGAGCGATCTGTGGAAGAGCGAACTCTATCTTTGCGCTATTGATGAGAGAAAGTCCACCCATACGACTAGACTCCGACGTGATGGGAGGCAGTGAGTTCTCAGGTTTCCCCCATTCACGCCTATTCACAGTCCTCGGAATCATCGCTCGAGGAATATCGTTGTAGACAGTGACCAGAAGCATTGAAGGAGGGATTCCTGGAAATTCGAGTTGCAATTTCCGAAGCCGAGCTTGGGCTTGTCCATCGAGTGCAGAAGGGAGATCGCTGGGCGTTCGAGCAACTGTACCGTCAGCACGTGGGACGAGTTTATGCACTCTGTCTCCGGATTTGTGCCGACTCGACCCATGCAGAGGAACTCACGCAGGACGTCTTCGTTCGTGTTTGGGAAACGATCAGGAGCTTTCGAGGAGAGAGTGCTTTGTCCTCCTGGATTCATCAAGTGGCGGTCAACGTGGTGCTCGTGGATTTTCGATCACAGCGAAGAAGAGAAGCCCGTGTCAGGGTCGTCGATGATCTTTCGGTGTACGATCAGGAAGAATCCAGTGGGCTACCGGGAGCTCGCCTCGACCTCGAGAGCGCGATCGCCGGGCTCCCTCCTCAAGCCCGGGCAATTTTCGTTCTTCACGACGTTGAAGGATATCGACACGAGGAGATATCCGAGCTGATGGGACTTGCCGTCGGAACGAGCAAGGCACAGCTCCATCGAGCCCGGATGCTCTTAAAGGAGGTGTTGGAGAAATGAACTGCCTCGAAGTGCGCACACGACTGAGTGATTATATCGACCATGATCTTCCGAGTATTGAGCGGCAAGAAGTTGAGCAACACCTGAATCAGTGCGAAATGTGCAGACAGGAGCTTGAGCGTCTGCTCGCGTTGCACTCCCAAGTGGCCTCGTTGGCCCGAGAAATTTCTCCTCCGCACGATCTTTGGCCTGGAGTGGAGCGTCGGATAGCTGGAGAGACTGTACCGGAGAAGAAGTGGCTACGCCTCTTGAGACACAGAAAGAACGGAGTGATGAAGGCGGATCGAAAGAGAATCCTACTCGGTTCTGTTCCCAGAGAAGGCCAAGCTGTTTGGGTGAAGAGACTTATTCCCGCCGGTATCGGTCTGGCGATTCTGGCCGGTGTCCTGCTGATCCTCACGAGACAGGAAACCGCAACTTGGAAAGTCGCTCGCTTGGAGGGCACACCGAAGATCGGCACGGGCACGATTAGCAACGGTGCTGAACTGAAAGTCGGTGAGTGGCTTGAAACGGACGCCACCTCCCGAGCGAAGCTGAACGTTGGTCTAATAGGGAGCGTGGACGTACAACCGAATACGCGGCTCCGTCTGCTGCAAGCCAAGCCCACCGACCACCGCCTCGCACTCGAGCACGGAACGATTCAGGCCAGTATCTGGGCTCCCCCTCGACTCTTTTTCGTGGAGACCCCTTCTGGAACCGCAGTGGATCTTGGGTGCGAGTACCTCCTGCACGTCGACGAAAACGGGGCTGGAACCCTGCAGGTCACATCAGGCTGGGTAGCGCTCAAGTATGGCGATCGCGAGTCGATCATCCCGGCAGGCGCAACGTGCCTGACGCGCCCTGGACAGGGACCTGGCACACCGTTCCTTGAAGATGCCTCTGAGAATTTCCGTGCCGCACTCAACAAGTTTGATTTTGAAAACGGTGGAGTTGGAGCACTTCACGTCATCCTCACTGAGGCCAGAAACATCGACTCGATCACCCTATGGCATCTCTTCTTCCGTACTCCCCCTGCTGAGCGTGCGACCGTCTACGACCGACTCGCTGCACTCGTTCCTCCTCCTGATGGCGTCACACGTGAAGGAATGCTGCAGGGGAATCAAGAAATGATCAAGGCATGGCAGAAGCACTTGAATCTTGGCATGAAGCCGTGGTGGAGATTCTGGCAGTAGGAGCAAGCTGGGAGTAAGCAGAAGGCTTCGGCCTCCCCGATGCAATACGGCGGTGCAGACTGAGGCCGTCTTGGTTTCACTTGTGCATCAGGCGGATAATTCAGCTTAATATCCTTCACTCATGTTCTTCCTCGTATACTCACTTTTTCCCTCCATCATCTGGCCTTTCGGAGACTTCCAGCTAAAGGTCACAGCCATCTTATCGTTACTGACCCTCTCTGTTATCCGGACCTCAGTACCCATCGGTCCTTCCCATGTCATCACCTCTTTGTTGCCCTCGCGCTTCCCGGTGCCCTTATAGACCCCACGCCAGTTGTCGAACCAATATCCCATCAGCTCCCTTGTCATCGGATTGAGCGTGAGAAGCCCCATTCCCTTGTAAGTTCTTTGCATCATCTTTTCTACATCCTCCATCGACATTCCGTACGCTTCCGCTGCATCTTTCTTTTGAGCAGGCGTCATCTCGATGGTCTCACTCGTGATGTGCAATAACGCGAATTGTTTGTCAAGACTCCACTCCACTTTGTACGAATCTTTGCTCTTGCTCATTGGCGATTGCGTCCAGCCATCCCACTCGCCTACCATCCAGTTGATGAAATCATCCTCGAGCGGTTTTGGGGGACTCATGGATGGCTCGGCCTCTTTCCCTTCCTTTTTCTCTTGTGCCCGGGAAGGCAAAACTAAAAGGGTAAGTACGGCCAGAAGAAGAAAGATCGCTCTTTTCATTTTGGTTCCTCCTCTGTTTGGTGGTCGATTGGTAGGCTTACCACGCTGAAGCATAAGGAATGCTCTTGCTAGAATCAAGAAATTTTTCACGTACACGCTAATCTCAAACAAACCCAGCAGCCGTCGCAGGTCGTCGGGTTTTGGCCTGAGCACCTATCTTTGCGCCAGTCAGTGATTCACTACGCAAGGACCTTGAAAACTTGACTCGCCTTATTGAAAAGAATCAGTTAAATTGTAATTGACATCCCAGGTGCTGAACAGCGACTTGTTGAAGGATGGACAACCAGGTCACGAATCAAGCGGTTGAATAGAATCCCCCAAGAAGTGTACCATAAGGGAAGGAACTCTCATTCTAGGCTACCACGCTCTGTTCGCACCTCCCAATGGAGGAAACCCATATGAGAAGAGAATATCATCGGTTGGCATTTTATTCCCTCATCGCGCTCTTGTCACTCACTTCATCCCAACTCACCAGCGAGAGAAATCAAAACCAGCTGACGCCGAAAGGCATCGAAGGTGCGTGGCAGGGGGAACTAACCGTTGGGATGTCCTTGAGGATCATCGTCAAAATCAACAGAACTCCTGAGGGAATTCTCGTCGGAAAGATGGACAGCCCCGACCAAGGGGCCATGGACATTCCCATCGACACGATCATCTTCAAAGACGACTCGCTTCATTTTGAGATCAAGAAAATCTTCGGTGCATACGATGGGAAGTTGAGCCCAGAAGGCACAGAGCTGATTGGTCATTGGAAACAGATGGGTATGTCCTTCGCGCTGAACATGAAGCGACTGGAAAAAGCACCCGAGGTGCGACGTCCACAGGAGCCACAGAAACCGTATCCGTATGACGAGGAAGAAGTCGCGTACGAGAACACGAGGGCTGGAGTAAAACTCGCTGGCACTCTCACGTTGCCTCGCACCAAACCACCTTTCCCAGCTGTCATCCTCATTACAGGCTCGGGGCCGCAGGATCGAAATGAGACTGTTTTCGGACATCGGCCTTTTCTCGTTCTCGCCGATTATCTCACGCGCAGAGGCATCGCTACCCTTCGTGGCGATGATCGCGGTGTCGGTGGGTCGACCGGAGATCCATCGAGGGCCACCAGCGAAGACTTCGCGGAAGACGTGCTTGCAGGAATCGAGTATCTGAAAAGCCGGAAAGAAATCGACTCCAAAAAGATTGGCCTCATCGGGCACAGCGAAGGCGGAATCATCGCGCCGATAGTGGCCACGCGATCGCACGACGTCGCCTTCATCGTCCTGATGGCTGGGACTGGCCTGACCGGAGAAGAAATCCTCCTCATGCAGGGGGCACTTCTTCGCAAAGCGATGGGGGCTAGTGAAGATGTAATCAAACGAGAGCGCGAGACACAGAAGAAAATTTTTCACGTCATCAAAGAAGAGATGGATACTGTGGTGGCGAAGCAGAGATTGCGTGAAATCATTTCTGCCTCGATCGAGAGACTTCCTGAGCAAGAGAAGAAAGCCATGGGCGACCCCAGTCTGATGATCGAGGCCCAGGTCAGGAACTCGCTCTCGCCTTGGTTCCGCTTCTTCCTGACGTATGACCCAAAGCCAGCATTGAGAAAGTTGTCGTGTCCTGTATTGGCGATCAATGGAGAGAAGGACTTGCAGGTTCCAGCCAAGGAGAACCTTGCCGCGATCGAGCAAGCGCTCAAAGAAGGTGGGAACAAGGACAACACCATCAAGGAACTTCCGGGACTGAACCATCTGTTCCAGACAGCCGAGACAGGATCAATCACTGAATACGCGAAGATTGAAGAGACCATCTCCCCTTCACTCCTTCAGATGATTGGGGAGTGGATCGAGAAACACATTAAGTGATTTCAGGGGGCGACCATTCTGAGCCGTTCCCTTGGAGAGAACCGTACGGGAATTGGCCATGCGGATTCTCATCGTTGAAGACGACATAAGGCTTGCACAATTCCTGAAGAAAGGGTTCCAAGCAGAGGCCTACTCCGCAGATATCGCCCTTGACGGCGAGCGGGGGTCTTTCCTTGCACGCACCGAAGACTATGATGCGATTGTCCTCGACGTTATGCTTCCAAGGAAGGATGGATTCCAAGTCTTGAAAGAAATTCGAGAAGCAAGAGTCAAAGCGCCGATCTTAATCCTCACGGCAAAGAGCGATTTGGAAGATCGCATTGCTGGACTTAACC
>JBBIJH010000156.1:0-463 GCA_037446075.1 Ignavibacteriales bacterium | reverse complement strand
GGATGATTATCTGCCGAAGCCCTTTTCTTTCTCTGAGGTGCTCGCACGTATCCGCGCCCTCATCCGCAGAGCAACCTCCAGCGAATTAAGCTCGGTTCTCGCGATTGCAGACTTGAAAATGGATCTTTCGAGTCGACGCGTCTGGCGAGGGAATAAAGAGATCGTGCTCACGAACAAGGAATTCCAACTTCTTGAGTATCTCATGAGGAACAAAGGCCGCGTTCTCTCCCGAGTGATCCTCACCGAACACATCTGGGATATTCACTTTGACTCAAACACAAATATAGTCGATGTCGTCATCAACCGACTGCGTCGAAAAATCGATGATGGGTTCGTCGACAAACTCATCCATACTGTCCGCGGCGTCGGCTACGTTCTGAAAGAATCCTCTGATGGATCCACTGAAGAGTCTTAAGTCGATTCGTTTCACCCTCACGCTGTGGTATTATCTTGTCCTGCTCGC
>JBBIJH010000155.1:0-6573 GCA_037446075.1 Ignavibacteriales bacterium | reverse complement strand
TGGTTCAAAAGATAGATGCAAAGGGTGAAGAAACAATGGGAGGTGTTCGAGGTCTGATTTTGGTCGGAGGAAAAATACATCATTATAGAAGTCTGCAAGGACCTGGGTAGCGGAAGAACACAGCTCACAATCGCATACATCGGAAAGGAAAACGATATGACTATAACACTCAGCACGGGTAAAGAACTTCCCATCGAAATGCACAAGGTTCGCATCGTGCAGAAAACGAGCCTCCCCCCGATCGACCGGAGACTGAAGGCTCTTGAAGAGGGTGGTTACAACACATTCTCACTCCGCACGAAGGATATCTTTATCGACATGCTGACAGACAGCGGTACCAACGCCATGAGCGATAACCAGCTTGCAGCAATGATGGTTTCCGATGACGCTTATGCAGGCTGTGAAAGCTTTTACAAATTAGAGGCCGCCGTCAAAGACGTCCTGCGGTTCAACTATGTCCTGCCTGTGCATCAAGGAAGAGCGGCTGAGCATTTGTTGGCAAAGGTGTTCGTGAAGCAGGGGGACGTCATTCCGATGAATTATCACTTCACGACCACGAAGGCGCATTTCGTTCTCGCCGGAGCGATTGTTGCAGAAATATTTACCGACGAAGCGCTGAACACCCAGAGCACGTATCCGTTCAAGGGCAATCTCGACCTTCAAAAATTCACCGACCTCATCCGCCGCGCCGGAAAAGACAGGATCCCGTTCGTGCGTATGGAGGCGACAACGAACCTTCTTGGAGGCCAACCCTTCTCATTGGAGAACCTACGAGAAGTCAAGAAGATCGCCTCGGACAATGGGATTCCCCTGCTGCTCGATGGGAGTCTGATTGGCGAAAATGCCTACCTGATCAAACAGCGGGAAAAGAAATACGAAAGGGCTTCGATTCAGGAAATCATCTGGGAGATGACAAGTCTGGCGGATCTCTTCTATCTCTCCGGTAGAAAAAGCAGTTGCGTGCGAGGCGGCATTCTTGCGACGAATAATAAAGACTGCTTCGAAGCGCTCAAACCCTGGTTGCCCGTGTATGAGGGATTCCTCACCTACGGCGGCATGTCTACCAAGGAAATCGAAGCAATGGCAGTGGGACTGCGTGAGATGACCGACATCAACGTGGCCGGAAGTGCTGTAGAGTTCGTGAAGTACTTTTCAGAACGCCTCATCGAAGAGAACATCCCGATCGTGACTCCTCCGGGTGGCCTTGCGTGCCATCTCGATGCAATGCTGTTTCTGCCGCACATCCAGCAGTCCCAATATCCAGCTGGGGCATTGGCTGCCGCGTTGTATCTTGCGTCGGGCACGAGAAGCATGGAACGCGGAACGATTTCCATGGACCGTGATCAGGACGGGAAAGAGGTCTACTCCGACCTTGAACTCACAAGGATGGCTATCCCTCGACGAGTATACACTCTGTCTCACATCGAATACGTGGTCGACCGCCTGAAATGGCTCTATCACCACCGGGATGCCGTGAAAGGTTTGAAGTTTGTCGAGGAGCCACCGGTTCTGAGATTCTTCTTCGGCAAACTGGAACCAGTTGATAACTGGGGAATGAAACTTGCAGAGGTGTTCAAGAAGGAAATTGGAACCAATCTGTGATGGTTGAGCAAAATCTACAAATTCTGATATGGCCGTCCAAACGATGTCCATCATCCCAGCGCACGGCATCCCGAGAAGCGCGACAAACTCTTCCTTTTTCTGTCAGCATCTTGCTGCACAGCAATTGCTGGAACAATTCAATCGCCCACGCCCGACACTATTCGCTTGTAAGGATTCTGTTCTTTGCCTATGCGATGATTCGATATCCTCTTCTCGGGCATCTTCTCGGTCACATCTACCCGAAAGTACCTGTCTTTGGTTTAACTCCTTGTCCGCTAACCGCTTTTTCACTTAGGATGTTCCTGCTCGCGGACACGAAACTGCCCAAGTATCTTCTCACGATCCCGCTGCTGTAGGCTGTTGCTGGATACGTGCCAGTATCGCTCGGTGTCTTGGAGGATATCGGCATGATCATCGCAGGTGTGGTCGGCACGGTGATGATTCTAGCCAAGATTGGCAGGAGTCCCAATTACCGACACCCACTTCAGTATCTTAAGGGAGGTCCACATGCTGAGAACAACTGCAATGACGTTCATCGCCCTTTCGCTCATTGGCCTCATTGGCTGTCGCACTGAAAGGGATCGAGAAGTCGAAGTAAAGCAGATGTACACCGATTACATTGCGACTTGGTCGACACACGACGTGGAGAAGATGGCAACCTACTTCACAGACGACTGTGTTTACGAGAATCTTGCGAGAGAGCAGGTGTATCGAGGGAAAAATGAGGTAAAAGAGTGGGCGAGGATGAGCTTCGTGGCAATCCCAGATTTCAAACTGGAAGTCACATCACTTTTCGTTTCCGGTAACTGGCTAGCCTGTGAATGGGTAATGACGGGCACGCACACGGGCAACGCCCCAGATTTTCCTGCCACTGGAAAGAGTTTTTCAGTACGCGGGTCCGCGATTGCAGAAGTCATTGATGGCAAGATCAAAAGAGAGGCCATCTACTGGGGTACGGCAACGTTCTTGCGCCAGCTTGGTTTGATGAAGTAGTCTAGGAAAAACGCAACGGAAAGTTGGTTGCAGGCTTCTCTTCGCTCGGGGTTCTTACCCTGCCGTAGAATTACCCCGAGAGGACCAGAACGTTCTTCCTGCACCTCGCCTCTCGAAGCCCGCATCTCGTTGGCGTACACCCCACACTACTCCGTTCTCCTCACCACCATGACGGTGAGATCATCAACCACAGGAGCAGAGGAGCTGAACAGCCTCATATCTTCAACACAGGTGCGGATTAGCTCCGGAGGCGGCAATTCTTTCTTTCCCTGCACCACCTGTGCGATGCGATCCTCTCCGTACAAGGTGTTCGAAGGGTTACGTGCTTCGGAAAGTCCATCCGTGTAAAGCACAAGCGAGTCACCCGGTTTCGTCGCCAGCACGTGTGACGTGAACTCGCCTTCGCAGAACAATCCAAGTGGAAGTCCGGTAGACGGGATCGTCAAAAGCTCCCCTTCTCGCACGAGGAGAGGCGCGTTGTGGCCAGCATTGCAGATTTCCACCTCGCCCGTTTGCTCTGCTTTGCCGACAACGAGAGTCGCGAAGTGGGTGGAGAGCGTTGCTTCACAAAAAATTCGGTTCGCTCTTGCGACGAGTTCGTTTGTGGAGACTGTCGTGTGGATCAAAGTTCGGAAGATTGCATGGAGATGAGCCATGAGGATCGAGGCGCTCACACCTTTCCCTGAAACGTCTCCAATGAAAAAGTAGAAGGAGCCATCGCTGTCGGGAAGGATAACGTCACAGTAATCACCACTCACGTGGCCGGCCGGCTCGTAGTGATATGCAGTCATCCACCCGGGGAGGCTCAGATTTTGCTTCGGAAGTAGTGCGCTTTGAATTTGATACGCAAGTTCCAGATCCTGTTCGAGGGCTCGTCGTTCGGCCGCCGTCAGGTGATCAAGGCAATTCCTGATCAACGGATCGATGATGAGGCGATCTTTCTCGATGGATTCATGACAGGTTTCACACATTCCGTAGGTGCCATTATCCATTTTGTCCAATGCGGAGTCGACCTCGCGTAATAATTGAAGGAGGTGTTCCTTTTGGGCTAATTGCGGAATCGAAGACCGCAGCCTCTCCCGGCGTTCGAGCAATTGTTCTCGCAGCGCTGTGTCCCTGATTGCGTCCATATTACTACTGGCTCCCTGTGTTGTTAAGTGAGAATGTTCCATGTCAATGTCCCCGAGTCCTACCATCATTTACGGAAATGTCCAGTAAAGGATGCAGCTTTCTTGGAAGGGCTTTTATTTCTGGCGACGGTAATGTATATTAACTTGTGTCCACAAATTCAATGGCAATCTAACCATCGAGAACAGGAAATGGACCGAAAACCTACCAGAGTTCTGCTTCCAATAGTGCTCTTCGTATCCATTTTTCTCCACTCCACCGCCTCTCAAAATCTTCCGCTCGAAAAGATCAAATTGCCACAGGGCTTCGAGATCAGCCTCTTCGCAGCGAACGTGCCGAATGCGCGATCGATGACCTTGAGCCCAAACGGAGTACTATTCGTCGGGACGAGAACCGCTGGGAGAGTGTATGCGATTCTGGACAAGGACAATGACAATAAAGCTGACGAAGTCATCACGATTGCGAGCGGCCTCAATATGCCGAACGGCGTTGCGGTCCGTGACGGAGCTCTTTACGTGGCCGAGGTGAATCGCGTCCTTCGTTACGACAACATCGAGTTGCATTTGAAGAACCCACCCAACCCCGTCATCGTCAATGATGGCTTCCCGAGCGATAAGCATCACGGCTGGAAGTTTATCCGCTTCGGACCGCTTGGAATGCTCTCCGTCCCAGTCGCCGCCCCGTGCAACGTCTGTGAAAAAGATGACAACCGCTATGCCTCAATTATGAGAATGAGACCTGACGGGAAAGGGCTTGAAGTGTTCGCCCGTGGCGTGCGCAATACAGTCGGCTTCGACTGGCATCCGGAGACGAAAGAACTCTGGTTCACAGACAACGGGCGTGACTGGCTTGGCGACAACTCGCCCCCGGACGAATTAAACCACGCTCCCCAGAAAGGACTCCACTTTGGCTTTCCGTACTGCCATGGCAAGAATACCCCTGATCCTGAGTTTGGCGCGCACCGAAAGTGTGAGGAATTCGTCCCACCGGCCATGGAGCTTGGGCCTCACGTAGCCGCGCTCGGCATGAGGTTCTACACGGGGACGATGTTTCCGGAGGAGTACCGGAACCAGATTTTCATTGCCGAGCATGGCTCCTGGAACCGGAGCGTCCCGATCGGGTATCGAGTGATGCTCGTTCGACTGGAGAACAACAAAGCCATCAAGTATGAAGTCTTCGCCGAAGGCTGGCTCCAGGGCGGTCGTGCATGGGGCCGACCTGTGGATGTACTCGTAATGCCGGATGGAGCCTTGCTGGTGTCCGACGACCACGCCGGGGCGATTTATCGGATAGCCTACCAAGGTCAGCCCGGGCTCCAGAAGAAATGAGTCCTCCTGAACGTCTGTAAAACCCCCTGAGGTGAACTCCCGACCACTGCGGCAAGCGCATCGGCAAGTCTTGGCTTTCCAACAACATGCAGGAAGCCGAGGACTTCACGAAACCGATAGTCGATTCCTATCCATGATATGTTATTCCTTCCCCCCTCTAACATAATAATCACCTCGTCACGTAACTGATCGGAGGCGGTCTCGATTCAGAAGTTCCACGACAAGAAAAATTTTTTGGAAGTGCTGGTTTCTCTTGACATTCTCTTGGAAAATTTTTAAGTATCCGTAGCAGCAACAACCTGCCATTCATCTCAGTTACTGACAGGACAGCACTTGGTACTTCAGTCGGTGCCACCATAGAGGTCGGCGCCTTCAGTCAGGGGGAGCGTCAATGTCAGCCTCGGCTGTTCACACAGGCCGTCAAATCGAGCTGATCGATCAGCAGATTGAAGTCGAGTCTGAGATGGGCAGCAAGGGTTTGGTTTTCGATTCACGCCCCAAGCGGTTTTAAGAGACACAACGCTTGGGGTTTTTCTTATTCGTGTCCAGTGACATAAGAGGAAAAACTGTTGCCACGAAATCATTGAGTCACGAGAACCCGGTGTGGTTGCCTAGCCGATACTAAGTGTCACTTCAGGAAAGAACACTGACTACTTTGTGGGCGGGAGCAGCCGGGTTTGTGGTAATTCTTTAAGAATAGTTCCGTCTCACTCGTATCGGGGGAAGATCGACAACCGGAAGAATTCTCTCAAGACCTCTTCCTCCTACTAGCAATCTAAAGGGGGTCGCCATGAGGAAGAAACAGACGAGCGAGAGAAGAGCATATAGAATTGTCCCCATCAGGGGCTGGAGATTTGTGAGGACGAATCGAGGGGACCAATTCTGCGTTGAACAACTCTTATTTCAGAGCGGCAAATTGAAGGAGGTGGATTGTTACCGGTTTGACGAGTTCGGCACAAGGTTCGATTTTCACTTAAGACCGCGTGAGATTGCGGACATGAGCGAGATTGCTGAGTTTCTTGCCGGGTCGTCAAACTAAGGTGTTGGTCAGTCAATGGATCTGTACCAAGCTTTCTATGGGATGAAGACATCGGAGAATCTTCCAGCGATCTGAAGTTTCTTCATCCCACCCCGCCGCCGTAATTCTTGTAGTTGCGGATTGACGCCTTACCGCGCTTCTTACACTTCGAGAAGCAGTGTCGCGTACAGCAGATCCTGCTGATTGACATTCCTTTCTAAATTTCATATACTTCCTTAGCAAGAATTCGGCTGTCGAGATTGGTTTTCTCCCCAGATCTCTTTCGTAAAGCCACCCATTGAAACAGTCCACACAATAATACCATTCCAGAGGAGGGTCCTTTCCATGACGAAGATCATGCGAACAATTCTCCCCATGGTGTGCCTCCTCTTTCCCCTTGCTGCATCCATACCCGCGCAGGTGTTAGACATCCGCGGCATCGTCTCTGATAGCGCTACAGGAGAACGCATCCCATACGCAAACGTAGCGGTCGTCGAGACAAAT
>JBBIJH010000154.1:0-6591 GCA_037446075.1 Ignavibacteriales bacterium | reverse complement strand
GCCTCCGCCAGGGATGAAATACTTGGACATCCCATCTTGGACACGCCGGATCACGCCCACGGGTTGTAACTTGGGGCTTGAAGGTTTTGACGGCGCGATTGGATATGACGAGCCTGCGCACTACTTCGGTTTCATTCCTACACGCACGGTTCCCGCCAACCAGATACGACATACTCTTCTGAAGTTTGCTCAGGCGAGTTCGGGGACAGCGAGAAACCCGAACACGAATGCACCGTATGCAGGATGGGACCGTGAGACGACCACCGATCCCAACATGTCGTACGCCTACAGGTACTTACGAGCTGCAACGGCTGCTCCGGCCTTACCTGAATTTGCCCCGTATATTGTCAATCCTGCAGGCGGGTACGCATACCAGGACTTCAAGAAGTCCGTACCGCTGTCTGCGTGGGACATCGAGGCTAATCCTCCGCGCCGGCTTGCGGTCGGATTCTTGGAGAATAATCAACCCAATGGGCTAGTGGATGGCCGGTACTGGCCGCCTCCCGGACTCGATAACGTTGGAGGCAACAGTCCGCGTGAATGGCTGTTTATCTTTGGCACCAACTATTCAGAAACACCGAACCCCGACTTTCAGCGCAGTGTCTTGAATTTCGGGATGCCGATCTGGTGGTTCATCGCGGCAGGACGGCGCGGAGAGGTTTCCTTCTCGCCAGGAGGAACAGGCGAGGATCAGTTCGAAATCCTCGCGAATCACGTCAACGGGACAGACGACGTCTTCGAGTTCAAGGCACCTGCAGCACCTACTCCAAGTGAAGAACTTGCGAAGGAAGACGTCAAGAAGATCAATGTTTTCCCCAACCCGTACTATGCCTTGAACGCGGCGGAAACGAACCGCTTTGTTCGGTTTGTGACGTTCAACTTCCTGCCGAAGAAGGCGACGATCAGGATCTTTAACCTTGCAGGTCAATTGGTAAGGGTTCTGGAGAAGGACGATGATTCACAGTTCTTCCGGTGGGACCTCAACAACCAGAACAACTTTCCTGTGGCGAGCGGCATGTACATAGCTCACATCGAGATGCCGGATCTAGGCAGCACGAAGATCCTGAAGTTCGCCATCATCCAAGAACAAGAAATCCTCGATATCTTCTAAAGGAGAGCAACGGATATGAAACCACGAACTTTCTACCTCGCGCTTATCCTCTGCGTGCTGGTGTTTTGTGTGGCTGAAGTTGCTGCACAGAACAAACGCCTCGGCACTGCGGGAGCGTCAGAACTGTTGATCCCCGTCGGTGGACGAGACCTTGCCATGGGTAGCTCGGGGCTTGCAACCGCGAAAGGGGTGGAAGCGCTGTATTGGAACCCTGCGGGAGTCTCGAGGATGTCTGCTTCGGCGGAAGGCATGTTCTCTTACATGAGTTATCTGGCTGATATCAAGGTGAGCTACGCGGCCGTCGCCGGAAAATTCGGCGGCCTCGGATCGCTTGCCTTCAGCCTAAAATCTCTTTCCTTCGGTGATATCTCTCTGACGAGCGAAGACGATCCCGAGGGACGGACCGGAAGGATCTACTCACCTTCGTATGTAACTCTCGGACTTGGTTACTCACGCGCTCTGACCGATGCTGTGTCAGCTGGCATCGCGGTGAAGCTCATCTCCGAACGGATTGATCTCGTCAGCGCCAATGGCGTCGCCTTCGACTTCGGTGTGCAGTATCAGCAGCTGGCCGGTTTCAAGGGGCTCACACTTGGAGTCGCTGTGAAGAATATTGGCCCTCAGATGAAATTCGACGGACCAGGTCTCTTCCATGATGCGGTCCCTTCGGGGACACGTCGTCCAGAACAAAAGTTCAAGTCTGAGGCGGCAAGCTTTGAGCTCCCATCCTCGATCGAGCTGGGCTTGGGTTACGAGATCAGCTTGGCTGACCGCTTGGTCGGGCGCGCGAGCGGCGTCTTCGATAATAACAACCTCTCGGAGAACGTGTACCACTTCGGTGGAGAAATCGGTTACCTGGGCGAGGGAGTCCAGCTCTACGCTCGGGGCGGATACAGTCTCTCCGAGAATAACAAGCGTACGCTACCCGTCAGTGGGGGCGAGACAGATTCCTATATCTACGGAGCGAGTCTCGGTGCGGGCATCGTGTACATGGCTCCAGGGATCAACGTCACGATCGACTATGCGTGGCGTGACGTGAAATTCTTCGATGCGAACAATGTTGTCTCCGTCAAATTAGGATTCTGATCGCATGCGTGCTGTCTGTCGATTAGGGAAAGGCTGTCCCGGAATCTCGAGACAGCCTTTCTTCTTTGGCCGATCAATTTGAGTCGCGTGAATCCCCTCCAATCTATCTCAGGAAAACGCACCATTTACCCGTTCGCCATCGCTCTCGGGCTTTTAGCTGGAGCGTTGGCCTCTCCCCAGCCAACGCGTGCTAATCGCTTGCAGGGTAGCCCGTATTTTCCCGATCGCGGGTGGGCTGCTCTCTACCAGCGATCGCTCGACCTCCAGAACGTAGCGACCGTAGTCTCAGTAGCAATGGAACCCGGGCAAGAGGATCTTGCCACTATGGCCTACCTGCGCCTCGGTCGGGGGGCGAGGGTGATCAACCTCTATGTCACAAATGGCGAAGCGACTCCAAGCGACTCGACTGAAGAGCCTCCCCTCAGACTTGCCGCTCGCAGAAAAGAAGAAGCTACACGAGCACTCTTGTATCTCGGAGTCGAGCCTTATTTCCTGAACTTACCTGATTTCGGCGTCCCCTCCGGTCGTCGGGAACTCGACAGCGTTTGGAAGGCTGACAGCTTGATCCATAGACTGGCAACCTTCATTCTCACCTATCGTCCAGACGTGATCTTCCTTGCGCGGGACTTCCGCTTCGTAAGTGCCAGCGGGACTACTACAGAGGGATTTGAATCCCTGAGACAGGAAGCAGTCAAAGAAATGCTGCTCAAGGCTGCTGGGGCCGCAAGCGGGGCTGTGGAGCTTCCCGGCGTTACCCCGGCAAACGCAAGGCTAAGATGGAAAGTACAGCGAATTTTTGTCGATAGAGGTTCACCGAGCCAGCCAGTTCGGGTCAACACAAACCTGCAACATCCTATCTCCAAGAAATCTTATGAGAAGATCGCTGAGGAAGCGCGTCAATACTATCGGAGCCTGAGGGCGCAGGTGAGGTACTGGCAAGGGCGGGGAAGGAGATCGTACACTTATCTCTATCCTCCATCGAAAAAACCCCCGTTATCTCTGGACCGCGGCTTGGTTCTTTCTGGTCCGAATTTGCGACCGCTTGCAGACACAGTGAATCGGATCGCCATGCAGGCAAGGGCAGGGAAAGGCGCCCAGCTTCTCCCGGTTCTCGCTTCAACCATCGACAGTATCGATCAGAGGATTGGGTTTGAGAATCTTCAAGGATCACTCACAAATCAGAAAGCGCTTGTCACCTGGAAGAACCGACTGGAGAGGCTGCGGTGTTTGGTTCTGGACGTAGACATCGATTTCGAATTAAGCGACAGCCTCATTTCACGGAGCCAGCTTTTCTTCCTACGATTCAAGAAGTTCAAAGCGAAGATTACGAAGGGGCGGACTTTTATTCTCTTCCCCGGAGCAATGGAATTGAAATGGGTGATAAATGAAGCCCTTGAACATCAATTGCCTTTCGAAGTACCTAAGGAATTCAGGATTCTTTCACCGAAAGATCTGGACTATGATTCCCCGACAGCGCTTCATGGGTTAGAGCGCCCGACGCTTGGGACGACCTTTTCATTTATCATCTTTCATAAGGACTCACTGCGTGAGAGGAATTTCCAGTACCGGAAGGACATTGTCCTTGGGGTCGGTCCGCGATTTGCAGCGGAGGTCTTGACACCCTTGGTCCTTGCTGTCCCCCGTGAGGAGTTGATTTATCGCTTCCAGAATTTCACGCGGGATGGGGTGTATGGGGATGCCTTCGTTAACGACTCTGTGTGCCAGTCGGAGCGCAAGCGATTTCATTTGAAGACTAAAGACTCTTGGGTGATCGATACTCTACGTCTGTCGTGGAGTGACACTCTCGCTCCCGGTGATCACGTGTTAGAGTTGAAGATTTCTGACGAGCCTGTGGCTCGCTTCGTTGCACGAAACTTTGCCGTCAATGTTGATACGACTCGGAAAGTCGGCCTGATTACAGGCTTGGGGACAAGTTCTCTGAAAGAAGCCCTTCGTCGGCTGAAGATCGCTCCTGTGCCTCTTGACAGCTTTTCACTGAACTCAAGCACCCTCCTCTCGATTCAGACAATCTTGGTTGATCGCTCCGCAGCTTCCTTGCGGCCAGACCTCCTTGGGAGCCTCCCTAGCCTCCTCAACTGGACGAAGGCCGGCGGACATCTAGTCTTCCTGTCGAGTGCATCCCACGATACGGCAGCTAGAAGCTTGGGATTCCGGACATGGCCAGCTCTGGCTCCGACGACCAAGGTCCTGGCTGATACTGCCCATTCGTTTCTCAGTCATCCAAATAAGATTCAGGATCTTGACTGGGAGGGCTGGATCTCTGCCCGTGCCTGGGGAAGTGTTGACCCTGCGGTTGCTGAAGGAGGGGAGATTGTCGTTCGTTCACAAGACACCGGAGTGGCGTTGCTTGTGACGAAGAAAGAAGGAGATGGGAGGATTACTTACATAGCTCTCGAGCTCTCATCCCAACTGCTGAATATCCATCCGGGTGCCTACCGCTTGCTTGCGAATCTTGTGAGTTCTCGTTATATTCCTCGGTAAGAAGGGTAATTTCTTTAGAAGACCTGTGCACAGAGTGGAGAATCGCTTTAGACTGGTAGGAAAGGGAGAGCGGAAGGTCCACCCCAGCTAACAAACAGCCCTACGAGGCTAGCTCATTCGCAGGTCGCAAACGGAACGCTGGTAAGTTCCCAGAGCAAAGAGACACAGCCATGATCCTTCTACTTTCGGTCCCCGTTCTTCTGCTGATATTGCCGGCAAGCTCTTCGGCACAAGACGGAAAGCAAACAGCGCCATTCGTCATGAATTTCGACTACGCCCGCTTTCGTAACGACGCCACGAGCGGGTATTTGGAATTCTATTACATGTTTTACTGCAGTCAGTTGAAATATCAGCCGGAGGGCCCACGTTTACGAGGAGCTATTGTAGTGAATACAGAGGTCACGAAAGAGACTTCAGGCGAGCCCGCCGTCAAAGAGCATACAGTTCTTCCTGTTGTTCTCGGCGATACGACCATTGCCTCGCAGCAGCAGCTTGTGGTTCGACAGGCTGGTCACTACATCCCGACGGGAAGGTACTCCCTCCATGTGGTTGCCTACGATTCGGCGAATCCATCCATGCGCGATAGCCTTCGGCTCAAGCTCGATGTCAATCCATACACGGAAAGGCCCGCGCTGAGCGATTTGGAACTTTGTTCTTCCATAAAGGCCTCAAGCGACAGATCGGACCCCTATTACAAGAATGCTCATGTGGTGATCCCGAATCCGACATTAGTTTTTGGAAAGGATCATCCCGTGATTTACGTCTATACGGAGCTCTACGAGCTTGATACCGCGAAGACCTACCGTCTGGAGTATGATGTCGTTGATAACGCGGGAGTGTCGGTGAAGAAAGTTGGTCGGGATCGACGCTACAGCGTCGCAAGCACGGTGGAAGTCGGAACACTGAACGCTGTTTCTCTCAAGTCGGGCCGGTATTCCCTCCGACTCACGTTGAAGGACGCCGTTTCGGGGAAGGCAACTCAAGTAGAGAAGAGATTCTATGTTGACAATCCATCCATCGCTCTTGAATCCGCGCCGTCCATTTCCCCTTCGATCTCAGGTGCAGTGGCGGCCCTAAGCCCACTCGAGCTGGACAAAGAATTCCAGCAGATTAAGTACCTGGCAACAGAATCCGAGATGTATCTGATTAATCAGTTGAAAGACGAAGAAGGGAAGAAGAAATTCTTGCAGGATTTTTGGAATCGCGTAGAAGCGGGTAGCGATGGCCGCTCCCCGGTCAAACGGGCAGACTTCCTTCAGAGTGTCTCGATAGCGAACGATCGTTACTCGCATTTTGGAAAGGAGGGCTGGCGAACGGATCGCGGGCGAGTCTTTATCCTGTACGGTAAACCGGACGAGATCGAGCGGCACCCGAGCGAAGGGGAGGCAAGACCGTTCGAGATCTGGTACTACTATCAAATTGAGAACGGCGTCCATTTTATCTTCGTCGATCGAACTGGTTTTGGCGATTACCAGCTTGTCCACTCTACGAAGAGGGGTGAGCTGAGAGATGAAGGCTGGAGCAGGTATCTGCGTTGAGCGATATTTCCCCTTGGATGAATGAATCCACTCCCCAACTGGGCCATCGTACTTTCTTTCGCATTCTCTCCTGTTGATACAGTACAGTGCGAGCACATCTTCTCCTTTGGTAATTTTTCGAACTCGCTCGCCTTGGACATCAGTCCCGGCGGCCTTGTCTATGTCGTGGATGCTGGAAGCAACAAGGTGGAGGTTTTCAATTCCGAGGGTGATTCGGTCCGTGACGTCGGCGGGTATGGCTGGGGCGAACTGGAGTTTGATCGTCCCGTGGACGTCTACGCTGGTTCTGGGCTGAACATCTACGTTGCGGACTACGGAAACCATCGAGTGGAGCGTTTCGACAAGGACTTGAAT
>JBBIJH010000153.1:0-6671 GCA_037446075.1 Ignavibacteriales bacterium | reverse complement strand
CTGATCTACACTCCGAACCAGGGGAATATTGGGGTGGGGTTCGCAATCCCGATCAATAAAGTGAAGGCAGTCGTAGCGGAGTTGAAGAGGAAAGGGAAAGTCGACCGGGATTTTTGGACGGGCCTAAGAATCCAACAAGTGGATGACTCGATTGCGAAAGCAGTGAAGATGTCGAAGCCGGAGGGTGTGATCGTAAGTGATGTGGAGAGGGGCAGCCCTGCAGCGAAGGCGGGACTGAAGGTAGGGGACATCATCCTGGAGATCAACGGTGAAAAGATCACGGATGAAGATTCTATCATCGGCCTCGTAAACGCGTCAAAGGCTGGCGATGTTCTTCGTCTCAAAGTACTCCGTGAGAAGGCGGTTTTGAATCTTGATCTGAGGCTGGAGAAACGCGCGAGCTGAGAAAATGATCTCTCGCTACACACGGAAAGAGATGGGGAAAATCTGGTCTGAGGAGAACAAGTTCCGCCTATGGCTGGAAATCGAACTCCTTGCATGCGAGGCAAGGGCGGAGTTGGGAGAGATACCCAGAGAGGCCGTGAAATCCATCCGGCAGCGAGCGAAGTTTGACGTGCAGCACATCGAGGAGATCGAAAAAGAGACGAAGCACGACGTTGTTGCATTCTTGACAAGCGTTGCAGAGATTGTCGGAGCGGAGTCGCGATACATCCACCTCGGAATGACGTCCTCTGACATTCTCGATACGGCTCTCGCAGTTCAGATGAAACAAGCGGGGGAGTTACTCCTTCAAGATCTTCGACAACTCGCCTCGATACTCGCGAGAAGGGCAAAGGAATTCAAGCACACGGTAATGATCGGCCGCACGCACGGGATTCATGCTGAGCCAACGACGTTCGGGCTGAAACTTGCACTTTGGTATGATGAGACGAATCGGAACATTGCCCGAATGCAGCGACCGGTGGAGACCATCTCCGTTGGCCAGATCTCCGGTGCAGTCGGCACGTATGGCCATCTTGACCCGTTTGTCGAGACCTACGTCTGTAAGAGACTCGGCCTGAGACCTGCCCCCATCTCCTCACAAATCCTCCAGCGCGATTTGCATGCCGAGTTCCTGACAACATTGGCACTGATCGGAGGCTCGCTCGAGAAGTTCGCTACGGAGATTCGGCACCTTCAGAAGACCGAATTGCTCGAAGCAGAGGAGTACTTTTCCAGCGGGCAAAAAGGTTCATCCGCAATGCCGCATAAACGGAACCCGATTACCTGTGAGCGCGTTGCTGGACTTTCACGACTTCTTCGAGGAAATGCACTTGCGGCGATGGAGAACATCACTTTGTGGCATGAGCGGGATATCACCCATTCATCGGTCGAGCGGGTGATCATTCCCGATAGCTGCATTGTCGCCGATTACATGATCTCAACGCTCTCTGAGATCATCGATCGGCTGCTCGTCTATCCAGAGAACATGAAAAAAAATCTTGAGCTTACCAACGGCCTAATCTTCTCTGAATCCGTCCTTCTTGCATTGACAAAGAAAGGCTGGAAAAGGGAGGATGCTTATCGGGTTGTCCAATCGGTAGCCATGAAAGTATGGGAAACAAAGCGGAATTTTAAAGACCTTTTGAAAGAAAGCAATGAGATTAGAACCGCCTTCATGAATGGCGAGATCGACGAGCTATTTGATCTTCGGAAAAGCTTGAAACAGGTGGATTATATCTTCGAACGCGTAGGGCTAAGCACATCCAACGGCCTGATTCCATGAGGAAGGAGGGAAAGAGTAAACGATGAAGAAGTTTCAAAACTTTATCAACGGCAAATGGGTCGATGCGAAGTCCGGTCAGGTGTTTGAGAACCGGAATCCAGCGAACTGGGAAGAGGTAATCGGGACTTTTCCGAAGTCGGGAAAAGAAGATGTCGATGAAGCGGTAAAGGCAGCTCGGGCCGCTTTTGAGAAGTGGCGACTGGTTCCCGTTCCGAAGCGCGGAGATATCCTGAGGAAAGTTGGAGATATCCTCGTTGCCCGCAAGGAGGAGATTGCCCGGCTCATGACGAGGGAGATGGGGAAAGTCCTCGTTGAAACTCGTGGCGACGTGCAGGAGGGCATCGACACCGCCTACTACGCTGCGGGAGAAGGTCGGAGACTGTTCGGAAGGACTGCGCATTCGGAATTACCGAACAAGTTCAACATGTCCATCCGTATGCCCGTCGGGGTGGCAGGTGTCATTACCCCGTGGAATTTTCCGATGGCAATCCCGACGTGGAAAATTTTTCCTGCTCTCCTCTGCGGGAACACCGTGGTTTTCAAGCCGGCATCAGATACTCCAGCGACGGCCGCTCTCCTGGTTAAGATTTTGATGGACGCAGGATTGCCAGAGGGCGTGATAAACATCGTTCACGGAGGTGGCAGTGAGGTCGGGATGGCGATCGTTGAGCATCCCGATGTTGATCTCGTGAGCTTCACTGGATCGACAGCGGTTGGGAAGAGAATTTCGGAAGCAGCGAGCAGGACGCTCAAGCGCGTGTCTTTAGAACTTGGCGGCAAGAACGCTCAGATCGTCATGGACGATGCAGACCTCTCTCTGGCTCTCGATGGGGTCCTGTGGGGTGCATTCGGGACAACCGGCCAGAGATGCACGGCTACAAGCCGACTCATTCTTCATGAGAAGATCTACGATAGGTTCATGGACATGCTGCTGAATCGTACACAAAAGCTTCGCCTCGGTGACGGACTGAAGGAAGACACGGATGTTGGACCTGTGATCAATGAATCGCAGCGCAGAACGATCCACAGCTATGTCGAGACTGGTGTCAAAGAAGGGGCGAAGTTGCTTGTCGGGGGAACCATCGCCAGTGGAGATGGATTGAACAAAGGATGGTTCTATCAACCTACCATCTTCACAGACGTCGATCCGGGAATGCGGATTGCAAAGGAGGAAATTTTCGGGCCTGTCCTTGCCGTCATCAAAGTCGACTCACTGGAAAAGGCAATTGAGGTTCTCAATAACACGATCTATGGGCTTTCATCGTCCATCTACACGCAGGATGTGAATAGAGCCTTCAAGGCAATTCGTGACATTAAGGCGGGCATCACGTACATCAACGGTCCAACGATCGGCGCGGAGGCGCACATGCCTTTCGGCGGCGTGAAGCAGACAGGGAACGGCCACCGAGAGGGTGGGTGGACCATGTTTGATTTTTTCACTGAGTGGAAAACGGTGTATGTGGATTACAGTGGGAAACTCCAGCGGGCGCAAATTGATGTTGAGTGAGGGTAAAGGAGGAACAGAAACATCAACTCACAATTGGGGATGGGGGTTAGGCAGCCAAAGAGGTTTCGACGTGAGATTGAATTGGTGCAAGTGATTCCTGTGGTCGTCTTTCCCTTCGCCATCCGATGGACCTGTACGGGATGCCAAAAAGCGACAGAAAGAGGGCCGCTCGATTTTGTTCGCGACGGCTCCCAAGTACGTTCCTGGAAGTGAGACATCGGCTTGAGTCGATGGCGATTCTGGAGAACAAACGAAGCTCGATGGATAACCACCTTTAGATAAGCGATTGCCTCCGACCAATTCTTTTGCTATATTTTTTTATGAACACCTCCCGACATATGAAGAGCTTCGATCGGCATTTCCTCCCCGGCAGGGTGTACCCTGTGAGGCAGGCGGGCGAATCCCACAATGTCGGGAGACCCTACCTCGTTACCCTCTTCGAGCACCAAGAATTCTTCTGATCGGTTGATTTCCGATCGAACTGCATCAGTGGAAATCATTCCTCAGATTGAATCCTAGAGAATCAAAGGTGCTCTATGAACAATGAAAACATGACATCAGCGTCTACACCAAGAAAACCCTCTGATAGTCAGCATCCCGTGACGCAATCGCCCATCCACCCTAGAATCACCCCAGGCGAAGTACACGCCACGCTTCGGAAGCACATGCTCGTTGATGGTTTTGATTTCGTTGTTGATTTGGAGAGAAGCGAGGGTTCCCGCCTTTACGATTCACGGTCGGGGCGCTGGTTCCTAGACTTCTTCAGCTTCTTTGCGTCTGGAGCCATCGGAATCAACCACCCAAAAATGAAAACTCCCGAATTCCTGGAGCGACTAGCTCGGGTAGCGGTGAACAAGCCAAGCAACTCCGACTGCTACAGTGTGGAGATGGCGGAATTTCTGGAGGTGTTCTCGCGCGTCGGAATTCCGGAGTATCTTCCGTATGCTTTTTTCATTGAGGGCGGAGCGCTCGCAGTCGAGAATGCGTTGAAGGTGGCCTTCGACTGGAAAGTTCAGAAGAACTTCATGAAGGGATACAAAGAAGAAAAGGGACACCAGGTGATTCATTTCCGCCGCGCTTTCCATGGACGGAGTGGGTACACGATGTCTCTTACAAACACCGACCCGAACAAGACGAATTACTTCCCCAAGTTCCGATGGCCGCGAATCACGAACCCGGCCATCACATTTCCTCTGAATGAGGAAAACCTAACAGCCGTCCAGAAGCTTGAGGCCATCGCGATCGAAGAGATCAACCAGGCCATCCGGAGCAATCCTGACGACATCGCGGCGCTGATCATCGAGCCGATCCAGGCCGAGGGTGGCGACAACCATTTCCGAAAGGAGTTCCTCCAAGAGCTAAGGACGATCTGCGATGAGAACGAAATCCTCTTGATCTTTGACGAAGTGCAGACCGGTGTCGGGTTGACCGGAAAGATGTGGGCCCATCAACACTTTGTCAATCCCGACATCATGGCATTCGGAAAGAAGACTCACGTCTGCGGGATTCTCTGCAGCAAAAGGATCGATGACGTACCAGAGAATGTTTTCCACAAGCCGAGCCGGTTGAATTCAACCTTTGGCGGGAATCTTGTCGACATGGTTCGCTTTACCCGAGTACTGGAAATCATTGAGGAAGAGAACCTTGTCGATCACGCTCGCGTAGTGGGCAATCATCTGCTAAAACAGCTCCACGATCTGGCGAGCGAATTTCCCGAACTCGTCAGCAATAGTCGTGGACTTGGCCTCATGTGCGCAATCGATCTTCCGAATCCTGCTGCTCGGGATGAGTTGCGGAAGCGGTGCTACCATCATGGTCTTGTCCTCATCGGCTGTGGAGAGCGCTCGATCCGCTTTCGTACCGCGTTGAACATCAAGGAAGAGGAAATCGATGAGGGGGTGGGAATCATCCGAAAATCGTTGAAGGAGATGAGGGTCGGAGATTGATTTTCATTCGTTGTCCGAAATCCTTACTTGTCAAGTTTCTTCCATCTGGAAAGCCTGACTGGGTTCTCTCTAATCCCACAGCATGAAACCTATCCTTCCATTCAAACCACGAGGTGTCGCCATGAAACGACCTATCTTGTCCCTTGCAATTCTGTTGGCTCTCTCGGTCACTGTCTCTGCGCAGTTGCCGCCGATCATCGACCGAGATCTATTCTTTGGGGATCCAGAAATCTCCGGCGCTCAGATTTCGCCAAACGGAGAGCACATCTCCTTCATCAAACCCTTCAAGGGCGTCCGGAATATCTGGGTCAAGGCGCGGAACGAACCGTTCGAGAAGGCTCGTCCAATCACCTCTGATACGACGCGTCCCGTGACCGCCTATTTTTGGTCTGTCGACAGTAAATACATTCTCTATGTACAGGACAAAGGAGGCGACGAGAATTACCGCGTCTACGCTGTCGATCCGACGGCTCCCGGGGATCCTGTCCCTCCGGCGAGAGATCTGACGCCCATAGAGAAAGTGCGTGCGATCATTTTCGACGTTCCCAAGAAAACCCCGAACGAAATCCTCATTGGCCTCAACGACCGACGTGCTGATCTCCATGATGTATATCGGCTGAACATCGCGACCGGCGAGCGCACGCTCATCCGGAAAAATGATGATAACGTTGCTGGCTGGCTTGCCGATCTTGATGGGAACGTGCGCCTCGGAGCCCGGGTGACTTCAACTGGGGGCACTGAAATCTTGAAGGTGGAAAGAGATTCCCTCATTTCTATTTATAGTGTAACAGCAGAGGAAACCTGCGGCCCGTTACGATTCACACCGGATGGCAAAAAGTTTTACATGCTCACGAATAAGGGAGATGAGCTAGACAAGATTCAGCTTGAACTCTATGACCTTGGAACCGGGCACACGACGCTCGTTGACAAAGATCCGTTGAACCAGGTCGATTTCGCTGGCGCACTGTTCTCCGACGTAACGAACGAATTGCTCGCTACGTTCTATCTGGGAGACAAGATGCGGCTCTATCCAAAGCAAAAGAAGTTCGGTGAGGATTATGAGCGGCTGAAGAAAGCGCTGCCCGAAGGTGAGATTTCCCTCGGCAATATGACAGAAGATGAGAACTTATGGGTTGTGGCCGTGTCTAGCGATGTCGACCCGGGTTCTCGGTATCTCTTTGACCGAAGGACAGGGAAGGTTGAACTGCTGTACCGCTCCCGGCCAAACCTCCCCAGCGAACATCTCGCACCAATGAAGCCAGTTCGTTACAAGGCAAGAGATGGAATGGAGATTCCTAGTTATCTGGTTTTGCCTAAGGGAATTCCAGCGAAGAATCTTCCTACAGTCATGCTGATTCACGGAGGTCCATGGGCACGTGTTCTGTGGGGCTATAATGCCGAGGCTCAGTTCCTTGCGAATCGTGGATATGCTGTGTTGCTTCCGAACTTCCGCGGTTCAACTGGATACGGAAAGAAATTCCTCAATGCCGGT
>JBBIJH010000152.1:0-6677 GCA_037446075.1 Ignavibacteriales bacterium | reverse complement strand
CAGAACTTCCTCGACCCCCTCGAGCTCGCGCTCGATGACTCGTTTTGTCGCTTCTGGAGTGACATCTCGCGGACCGATGCCAGTCCCGCCCGTCGTGACGATGAGATCCACTTTTTCTTTGTCAGCGAGGATCTTTAGTTCAGCCTCAATTCGAGTTGAATCATCTGGAACAACCTTGAATTTTGGAACTTGAATCCTGAATCCTCTCAGCTTCTCTACCAGGACTTTCCCTGAGATATCCTCTCTCCTCCCCGCCGAGACCGAGTCACTGATCACCAGCACCGCGGCCTTCAGTCCTCCGCCGCTCTCTTTCATCTGGGACTTTCCGCCAATCTTCTCAAGCAACTTGATGCACGTAATCTCCATGTCCTCATCGATAGGCTTGAGCATATCGTACAGCGTCAAAGCTGCTGCGCTTACTGCCACGAGCGCCTCCATCTCGACGCCCGTCTTCCAGATTGCCTTGACCTCGGCGGTAATCTCAATGGCCGCCTCTTGTAACTCGGACCGTACGTCGATCCAATCGAGCGGCACATGATGACAATAGGGAATGAGCGCGCTTGTATTCTTGGCGGCTTGAATGCCGGCAATGCGTGCAACAGCGAGAGGATCAGCCTTGGGGACACTGCCGGACTTGATGGCCCTGATGGTGGGACGAGAGATGTTCAGTCGGGCAACCGCGGTTGCGCTGCGAAGCGTATTAGGCTTAGAGGAGACGTCGCGCATGAGCAGGCCATTCAGGATTCAAGATTTAGGATCCATGCTGTCTGAGCTGGGGAGATACTCTTCTTCGATATCTCTTATGAACATTGGGGTGCCATGTTGATGCTCGACCGTCTCAATAAACCTGAACAGCTTGCTATTCAACTGGCGACAGGATTCGGCCATTTCGAGAAAAACAGACCCCTCCACAAGAGATCCCGTGTCATGGAGATATTGGAGGTGCTCCAATGTTTCCTCTGAAGAGCCATACGCTCGGTACAAGTAATGGAGGAACGCATTCTTATACTTCCGCAGCACGTAGCCTTCGACTATATTGGCAGAGACCGACTTCGCTGATCTGCGGATCTGACTTCCTTCTTCATACATCTCGAAGCGAGGGAGTTTCATCGTCATCTCGTGGACTCGAACGCCCAGAGCATGAGAAAGTTGGTAGACCTCGAGCTCGTGACATCCACCATCCATTTGAGTTTCTCCTTTCAATCATAAATCTTGAATCTTGCATCCTCCCTGCCTCATCCCCCGACCTGAAACATCTCCACTTTTTTCCCTTTCTGGGCCGTCTCTGCAGTACGCAATTCCGAGTAGCGATCGTTGCGCACGGCCCAGATGTTTTTCAGGATCTGCTCGATCTCTCCATCGCTGGCACCTCTCCTCAGCGGAGTCTTCAGATCATGGCCGACGCTGGCAAAGAGACATGTGTAGATCTTCCCCTCAGCAGAGAGCCGAATGCGCGCGCAATCCCCGCAGAACGGCTTTGTAACGGAAGCGATGATGCCGATCTCTCCTCCTCCGTCCTTGTAACGGTAGCGCAGGGCAACCTCACTCTGGTAGTTCCTTTGCAACGGTTCGAGGGGTATCTCCACGTCGATCATCCTGACGATTTCATCGGCGGAAACAACCTGCTCCATCCTCCAGCCGTTGAAGTTGCCGACGTCCATGTACTCGATGAAGCGGACGATGTGTCCAAGTTCTTTGAAGTACCTCGCCAGGTCGACAATCGTATGGTCGTTGACGCCGCGTTGGACTACGACGTTGATCTTGATGGGGGTAAGTCCGACTTCGGCCGCTTCGTGGATTCCCTTGAGGACACGCTCCGTGCTGAAGCCAACTCCATTCATCTTCGCGAAGATTTCGTCGTCGAGTGAGTGGAGACTCACCGTGACTCTGTGGAGTCCCGCCTCCTTAAGTGCGGCTGCCTTCTCAGCGAGCAGGAATCCGTTTGTTGTCAGCGCGATATCGTCGATACCCTCGATGGCGCTAAGCTGCGCGATCAGTAGCTCGAGTCGGTTCCTGAGCAGCGGCTCTCCACCTGTAAGTCGAATCTTGTGTACGCCGAGTTTGACGAAGATGTGGACAAGCCGGACAATCTCCTCGAAGCTCAGCACTTCCTCCCTCGGGACAAAATGATACATCTCGCCAAAGATGTCTGACGGCATGCAAAACGGACACCGGAAATTGCACCGATCCGTCACCGAGATGCGGAGATCGCGGATGGAGCGGGAGAAGGGGTCAACAGGGACTTGAGATGTGGGATATGAGATATGGGATTCGTCGCTCACGGAACTCAATATACAAACTTTTCCCCTCTCCAGTCAACAAGAAGAATTGAGGGAATGAGATATCGCGGGGGTTTGCAGTAGGATGGAGAATTCGAAATCTCTTCCTCGACAGGATTTACGTTGACTCTACGCCAGTCCGTTTCGCTGGAGGCGATCTTTTCCACCCCGTAATAATTGAGAGAAAATTATCCCATCCGGCAATGGCCACCATGAGAAAATGGCCGACCGTGAAGATAAGTAAGGCACCCATAAAAATAAAATGCCAGAGTCGCGCAGTCTCGTAGCCTCCGAAGAAGGCAGTGATGCCGCTGAACTGCACAGGCCAGTAAATCGCAATACCGGTCAGGACACCGCCGAGAGCCAAGAGCGGGACGGTTGTGTAGGCGAGTTTCTGGAGCGGGTTGTACTTCTTCTGTGGTGGGTGCTCTTTCTGGATCTTCAAGTAGTATAGGATCATCGGAACAACCCCGCTGATGTCAGATTTTCTGAAGAGCGTCGTCCGTCGGCCGTGCCTGCTGAGAATATTATAGAGGACATAGACGATCCCGTTGACAACGAACATCCACATCCCGAAGAAATGCCACTGCCGCGCACCGGCAAGCCAACCGCCGAGGGTAAGCTCCCGAGGAATGCCGAAATCAAACAATGGTGAAGCATTGTAGATCCTCAACCCACTCGTGATCATGATAAAGAGCGCTATGGCATTCACCCAGTGGGTGATGCGAATGATGAGAGGATGATGGAATTCCTTTTGCGCTACACTCTTCATTGCAACTTATCGGCTTTGTCCACACCATATCGGTCGGGCTGGCAATACGGGCATGGACGAAAGTTCTTCACCTGAGCGTCTTCGCGGCTTAAAACAATCCCACGTGCCATGATAACCTGACCGCAATCGGGACGGTGATAGCTGTGTGTCTTCTCGATGACAACGACCTCCTCACCCGGCTTCCGTGCACAACACGTCAAGAGGAGACAAGCGAACACGATTGAGAGGAGGGGTTTCATCTCGGCACCTCAGATTCCCGCGAACCAATCATACCCTTGGTCTTCCCAATAGCCGCCTGGCTTCTCGTTCGTCACGAGCAATTTCTTGATCCACTTCGCGCTTTTGTATCCCAGCTTTGTGGGTAGAACGATTCGCAAGGGGGCGCCGTGCTCTACCGCCAGAGGTTTTCCATAGGCCTCGTAGCAGAGAAGCGTCTGCAGATGAAGACAACTCGGCATGTCGTAGGAGGAGTAATACTCATCTGCACACTCGACGGCGATATACTTCGCGTTGAGGTCCGCACCCACCTGCTTCAAGAAGTCACGAAGAGGTGTCCCTCCCCATTTCACGATGATGCTCCAGCCTTCAACGCACACGTGCCGGGTGTTCATCACGCGTTTGGGCAAAGAGGCGATTTGATCGAGCGAGTACTCCCCGGGCTTCCTGACGAGTCCGTCGACGGTCAGCGTCCAGTTCTCAAAGTCAACGTCCGGCTCGTCCGTGCGATAGCTGTTGAGACGAAAACCTTCCTTTGGCGGCACGTCCGCATCCGTGTATTCTGGGACCAGCTTGTTGATGTCAAAAACCTTTGACTGGACCCAGTCGTTGAACTTCTGGAAGCGTCTCAGGAAAGATTCCACCTTCCCGGCGGGACTAAGGTTACAACCAGCGAGCAGAAGCAGCGGTGAAAATCTAAGAAGCCGCCTCCTTGTCGCAGAGTAATTACCGTGTTCTAGGCGCATGCGATAGAGAGGCTTGCTCTTGGAGATAAGCGGAAGAGATCCACTGGACACTTGAAAGCACAAACAAAAGAGGCCAGGAGTTGGGTTCCTCGCCCACCAGGAAGATGCACAACGCCTCGGAAGAGAAACCCTACTCCTGTGGCTCTTCTCCCTGGAATCCAACCCACATCTCCCCGTCGGCAAAGATTTCTCTTTTCCAGATCGGGACCTCCCTTTTCAGCGTGTCGATGGCATAGTGACAAGCCTCGAAGGCTTCCCGCCGGTGAGACGCTGAAACAGCAATGACGATGCTTGCTTCTCCGATTCCGACGCGACCCACACGGTGAACCATCGCGAATCGGTGCACGGCCCAGCGACTTCTCACCTTGTTTTCGATCTTTTCCATCTCTTTCAGTGCCATGGGCTCATAGGCTTCATATTCCAGCGAAAGGACCTCTTTGCCGCTCGAGTGATTACGCGTCGTGCCGACGAAGATATCGATAGCGCCAGCTTCTGGCACCTGAACGGAGCGAAGGACCTCTTGCACGTCGATTGGATGTCGGACGATGTTTATCATGATCCGGGAGGTGAGATGTGCGATTTGAAATGAACAATGGAAGATGTAAGATTCATACGGCAGGATTTACGGGTGCTATGTCCACTTCACACAGCTCAGACCCACCGAGCCAACCGTGAGCCTTTCTCATCCTCCGCTCACCGGCGGAATAATCGCAACCTCGTCTCCATCCTGGAGCAAACGAGTGCCCTCGGCGTACTCTGAATTCACAGCAAGGCGAAGGTGCTTCCTCCATCCAGACAATCTGGGATACCGCTCAGCCAAGTGATCCAAGACTCGAGAAGCCAACGCGCCTTCTTCCAGCATCAACTCTATTTCATCTGCACCCACGAGATCCTTTACGGTTGCAAAAAACCTGACGTTTACAGTGATCACAGCAGTTCGACCTCCACCATCTCTCTCTTCTTCAATGACTCTGTCATCTCGGGAATGATGATCAAGCAGTTTGCCCTTGAGAGTGACGTGAGGACTGCAGAGCTTTGCGTCCCCGTTGGCCTCACTTTCAACATCCCATTCTCAGTCTCGAGGGTTCCTCGCACAAAATGCCGCTTTGCATCCCGCTTGCTGATCTCTTCTGTGAGCTCCGCACGAAGGCGGAGAGACTTCTCGGGATTTCGCACTCCCATCATCTTCCTCAGGGCTGGGCGCACGAACTGAAGAAACGTCACCATTGTCGAGACGGGGTTCCCGGGCAAGCCAAACACCGGCTTGTCCTCGAACGCACCGAACAGAAAAGGCATCCCCGGTTTGATATTCACCTTCCAGAACTTGATTTCGACCCCGATCTCTCTCATCACATTCTGCACGAGGTCATGCTTTCCGACCGACACCCCACCGGAAGTCAGCAGAGCATCGGCATGAAGGCCTTCGAGAAGCTTCTCCTTCAACTCAGTTCGGTCATCACGAGCGATTCCAAGATCGATCGCTTCAGCACCTAACTCTTCGAGAAGCCCGCTTAGTGTGTACGAGTTACTGTTCCGGATCTTCCCCGGCTCGAGTGGTTGACCCACTTCCACTAACTCATCACCAGTTGCAAGGAAAGCAACCTTTGGCGTCCGGTACAGAGTCACGGAGGTGCGGCCGAGAGAAGCTAATACACCCACCTGGGCAGCGCGCAGTTCGCATCCAGGTTCCAAGACAATCTGTCCCTCAGCAATATCCTCACCAGCCCGCCGGATATTATGGCCGGCGGTGACTGGCCTCAGTACTTTGATCTGATGTTCGTTCAGCGCTTCTGTCCATTCCTGCTGTACCACTGCATCCGCGCCTGGAGGAATTTTCCCTCCCGTCATGATCCGCACAGCTTCGCCAGGTCCCACCCTGCCCATGAAAATCTTGCCTGCAGCCACCTCGCCGATAATCTTCAGGTTTCGGGGAACTGAGCCGACGTCCTCCGACCTCAAGGCGTATCCATCCATCGCAGAGTTATCAAATGGCGGAACGCTCTCCGCTGCGATGATTTGTTCCGCCAGGACCCGGCCGTGAGTCTGACGGAGGTCGACGGTTTCCGCCGGCATCGTCCTTACGGAAGAAAGAATGATATCGAGGGCCTCACGCGCAGAGAGCATGGTTCTGAAGGCCTTGGAGGAATTCAGGCGATATGAGGTATGCTTCAAGAGCTTTTGCCATCAGCGTTCGGCTTCGACGCTCGAACCCGAGTGGAAGGCCTCACATTGCGAATTCATTCTTATAGACCTTTCCGTCTTTCATAACAAAGCCAACCTTTTGCAGAACTTTGATATCCTTCAATGGATCGCCCTGGACGGCGACGATATCTGCAAGTTTCCCCGCCTCAACCGATCCTATTTGTTTCTCCATGCCGAGCAGTTCCGCTGCCACCATAGTGGCGGATTGGATCGCCTTCATCGGAGGCATTCCGTAATCCACCATCAGTTCAAACTCTTTTGCGTTTGTGCCGTGATAGGCGGTCAAATCTGATCCGAAGGCTATTTTTACTCCCGTCTTCAGCGCCCGTCGAAACGTCTCCTTGTGTTTCTGGACGGTGTTCCGTAGTATGTGCTTTCGAGCGTGTGAAGTGTTTTCATCTTCGCTCATGACATAGGCAATAAGTGTCGTAACCAAGTAGAAATTGTTCTGGGCCATAATCC
>JBBIJH010000151.1:0-6693 GCA_037446075.1 Ignavibacteriales bacterium | reverse complement strand
GATCCTAGTTCTACGGTGATGCGCCCTTAGTTGCACGCAGCTAAGCGCTATATGCGGCGATGAGTTCTTACAGGCTGCCGGAAATCATTTATCAGATTGCGACCGACCGGAGCAGTCCTTATGTCCACACGGAAACGAAGCGAGTCCGGAACAAGTTGCGCCACGACACTCTGCGGAATCCGCCGGTGTACAAGTACACATACATGACGCAAGACTACTGCCTCGGTTCACTCCAGGGCGGGATTCTCCAGCCGATTCAGCAGCACACGTGGGATGTCACCTGGTCTTCGACCAAGCCGTGCAACACGCTATTCACCATTCATCCTTACTTTTCTGGGTACGAGCTGGGGAGCTTCTTTCCAGAAGAGGAGAAACTGATGGTTGATGGTGTAGTTGCATCCAAGGCCACGTATAACAAAGAGGATAAGTGGACCGGAAGCTCACCATACGAGGCAACGTTTCAGCACAAGAATTCGATCATCGTCTTGTACGACATCCCCCGCGAGACGAATTATGGACATATCGATGCATTTTTTCCGAAAGACCTCGATGAGAGAATCGAAGACCCCTCTGGATGGATCTTCTGCAGAGACGGTACGATCTACATTGCATATTATCCTCTCAAGCCATACGAATGGATCGACGAAAAGGAAAATTATCGTCTCCGAAGTCGAGAGTTGAAGAATGGATGCATTCTTGAAGTATCATCTCGACCTGAGGTCGGGTCGTTCGAAGAGTTCAAGACGAAAGTACGGAATACGGTCATCGACCTTCGAGACTTCGATCGTCGTCTGAGGGTGAGGTACACGACCACGGGTGGGGAGAGAATGGAATTTACTTTTGGCGGCCAGCGGCTTTTGAATGGGAAAGAGATTGATTTCAGAGCCTATAGACTTTTCAATGGGCCTTACCTCCAGGCGGAAGTTGGAAGTCAGACTCTGAGGATGAGCTACAAGGATTGGTACCGTGTCCTGGATTTTAAGAAGGTAAAAGTCGAGACCAACGTTTCCACAGACTGGTCCACAGATCGATGAGATCCAGAGAGCGCGTTCAGATGACATTTTCACATCGGGAGCCAGACCGGGTGCCGGTTTTCGAGATCGGGTTTAACTCCCCGCCGGCATCGGAGATCCTGGGCCGTGAAGCGTGGGTTGGGATTGGGGGCCGCGTACGCGCGGAGATTTGGAATCAATTGTGTACCGAGGGTCGGCAGAAGGAATTCATCATGAAGCAGGTCCAGGACTACATCGACCTATATCGCAAGTTGGAGCTGGATATCGTTCCGACTGGGGTCTATCCAGCAGATCCTCCTGTTCCAAAGTCCATCGGTGAAAACACGTGGATGTACGAGGACGAGAAGACTGGCTCATGGAGTATCTATCTCTATGAGCCCTCCAGCGATATGTATTCAGAAGTCGATTCGGATCTCGCGAGGGAAGGGATCCCTGCTTTCGAGAGAATGATAAAGAGACTAGAGTCCACTCCATTCAGCGCAGAAGACTATGACTTTTCTCAGATCGATTATGCCGTGAAGACAATTGGGAAGGAGATGTGTATTCTGGGCGGTGCCGACTTTGGCTTCGCCGGTGCATCGTGGCTTGTTACGTTCTTGATAGCTATGAAAGAACGGCCCGACCTCGTTGATCGCTATCTCGATGCGCAGTTGGCGCGCACGCTTCTTGTCGCTGAAGAACAGCTCCGTCGCGGCGCAACATTGATGTGGGGTGGCGTAGACATTTGCTACAACGAGGGTCCTCTCTTTTCCATCGAGATGTTCCGCCGCTTCTTTGCCCCGCGCCTCAAGGCGATCACCGATCTGTGTCATCGTTATGGAGTTCCATACTTCAAGCATACCGATGGGAACGTTCGTCTTCTTGAGGAGTCGCTCCTCCACGAGTGTGGAATCGATGGCCTTCATCCCCTCGAGCCTGAAGCCGGGATGGATCTCGCGTACTACAAAGAGAAGTACGGCGGCAGGTTAACGCTCATGGGGAATGTGAGTTGTGCACGCACCTTGGTTACCGGCACACCGGAAGAAATCGAAGAGGAGACTAGGCGCGCCATCGAGATCGCAGCACCCGGAGGAGGCTACGTTTTGTCTTCCAGCAACACGATTCACAGTCAGGTGCCCGCGGAAAAGTACCTGGTGATGCTGGAAGCGGCGAAGAAGTACGGGAAGTACCCGATCCGAAAGCGGGCCGGACCTCAGGAATCTGGAGATGGAGTGACACAGAGTAACGAAGCAGTGGAAAGTAGTAAGTACTGAGTAGTAAGTACCTACCTTTAAAGGGACATGAAGCGATGAGGAAAAGGAAGGAAACGCACTCGGAGCGATATTACCGGGAAGCCCTGAAGCTCATCCCGTGGGGCACCCAGACAAATGCGAAGCGCCCGGTGGAGGCTTTTGCCGGAATCATGCCCTTCTACATCAACCGGGGGAAAGGCTGCCGCATCTGGGACATCGATGGAAAGGAATACATCGATTATCGAATGGCGCTTGGTCCGGTCACTCTTGGGTACTGCTATCCCGAAGTTGATCAGGCAGTTCGTGAGCAGCTCAGGAACGGCGTACTCTTCAGCATGGCGAGTCCGCTTGAGCTTGACTTGGCAAAGCTCCTCGTAGAAGTTGTGCCCTGCGCGGAAATGGTCCGTTTTATGAAAACGGGCGAGGACGCGAACTCTTGCAATGTCCGCGTTGCGCGTGCCTACACTGGCCGGGAGATGATCGTCACGTGCGGGTATCAAGGTTACTCGGACTGGTTTCAGACTGCAGGAAGTCCGACGAACGGCGTGCCTGCCTTCATGAAAGAACATGTTCGAGAAATCCCTTGGGGAGATTTAGAAGCGGCGGAAAAAGTCATCCGACACTACGGAGAAAAGATCGCGTGTGTAATCACGGTGCCTTATGACTTCCATGAGAATACGAGCGGGGATTTCGTGAAGCTTCTGCGACAACTCACGAGTGAGTATGGCGCCCTCTTGGTCTTCGACGAGGTGCTCACTGGCTTCCGACTTTCGCTCGGGGGGGCGCAGGAGTACTTTGGTGTGACCCCAGACCTTGCTTCCTTTGCCAAGGCGATGGCGAACGGCTATCCCATCTCAGCATTCGTCGGAAAGCGGGCATATATGGAGAAGCTGAACGACTTTGTTCTCACAACGACCTATGCAGGCGAAACCCTCTCCATGGCTGCAGCGATCGCCACGATTGGGGTTATGAAGCGAGAGAAGGTGCACGCTCACCTCTGGAAGATGGGGAAGCGACTCATGGACGGACTGAATGAGGTCGCTCGTGGCCTTGGTATAGAGGCGTATGCGGCCGGACTCCCTCCGGCCTCCTTCTTGAAATTTGCGGCACCCGATGAATCGAAGAATGCCCGCCTGGATTTTCTGTTTCGCCGTGAGCTTTATCGGCAAGGGATCTTCGCCAGTGTGCGTTGGTTCATCTCGTACTCGCACAAACAAAATGACATCGATGAGACGATCGAGAAGTCCCGCATTGCTCTCCGGCGAGCGTTGCTCGCTGAAGGAAAGGAAAAAGACATCATCCCTATTCCGGCATCGTGACCCTGCGGTGAAAGATATCATATACATTGACTGTTTTGCTTCTTTCGGAAAGCGAGGCCCGAAGGATGAGCGAGCTGCCTGGGAAAAGGAGAGGCTCCTGGATGAGATGGAGTACTGCGGTATCCATGGAGCTTTGGTGCATCACAATCTTGCTCGAGAGTATGACCCGATGTATGGGAACCGACTTCTCATGCGTGAGATCAAGGATAATCCACGGCTCATCCCGTGTTGGGTTTTGTTGCCACATCAGACTGGAGAAGTGCCGCGAGGTGAGAAGCTCGTCCGCGAGATGTTGAAGAACGGTGTCCGTGCGGCTAAGCTGTATCCGCGGGTCCATCACTATGCTTTCAACGAGGACACCTGTGGCGAAATCTTCTCGGCTCTTGAAGACGCAGAGGTCCCTCTTTTTGTAGAAGGCGGTCAGGTCTATGGTGGGGAGCAGACCATTCAGATCACCTTTGAAGAACTTGAAGCTCTGTGTACCCGTCATCGGAAGCTCAACGTCGTTCTGCAAGGAATGAAGTGGGAATCGACTCGGCTGATCCTCCCGTTGATGCACAAGCACAAACGCCTGCATCTAGAATTCTCCAACTACCAGTTGGGGCACGGCTTCGAGATCTTTGTTGAATGGTTCGGCGCTGAGAGGATTCTGTTCTCGACAGGTGCATTGGAAAAAAGCCCCGGTGCTGCCAAAGCGTATCTCGACTACGCACAGATCTCACTCGAGGATAAGAGGAAAATTGCAGGAGGAAATCTCGCACGTCTCCTTAGGCTGAAAAAGCTTCCGCCAGAATATCCGAAGAAAAAGGAGAAGGATAGTATACTGGCTCGCGTAAAGGAGGCAAAGCCGCTTGATCACATTCCTGTGATTGACGCTCATTGTCATCTCAACGAAGATGGCGCAATGGGGGTCGGGTTTAAGTTTCAACCGTATTCGGATGCCAGAAGCATCATCGAGCGAGGAAAGCTGATCGGGATCCAGAAGATGTGCATCAGTTCGTGGCTTGGTATCTGGGCTGATTACGACCTCGGAAACGAGATTGTCCACAGTGCGCTCAAGCGATTTCCACAGCAATATATTGGCTATGCCACGCTCGAGCCAACGTATGTGAAAGATTGGAAGGCAGAATTCAGAAAGGTGTATGAGAAGTACGGCTTTAAAGGTCTCAAGCCGTACTATCCGCGGACGTTGATTCCGTACAATGACAAGTTGTGGTTCCCATGGTTCGAGTATGGTAACCGACACCAGCTTTTTGCGCTCATTCATCCTTCCGATAATATTGTCAAGGAGATGCTTGATACGGCGGCGAGGTTTCCAAAGATATCATTTCTGCTTGCGCACTCCGGGGGTTCATTCAAGGATGCCCGGAAGGCAATCGAGGTTGCTAAGCGCCGCAAGAATGTCTATTTGGAGATTACCCTCACTTCTGTGACCTACGGCGTCATTGAGTTCATGGTGGAAGAGCTTGGCGCAGACCGGGTTGTCTTCGGAACCGACCAGCCGATGCGTGACCCGATCCCTCAGTTTGGATGGGTGGCGTATACGAGATTGTCGGAGAAAGATAAGAGAAAGATCTTTGGGGAGAATATGCAGAAGATTATCGCGAGGTGTCGGTGAACAGAGCGACTAACCATGGTATGATGAGATAGAAGGCCTCTCGAGATGAAGACCTAAGGAGGGGAGGGGATTCCTTGCCACCTCTGAAATATCCCTGGCTTGATGGAAAGAATGGAGAGGAACTGGATATTTCCCAACCGATCTTCTAAAAGCTAAATAAATATAAATAATTATGTACCCCGAGCTGAGAGAGTGTGCATACAACATGTTGCCACTCAACGAGTTAATGAAAATCTAAAACGATCACACCAAGCCATCCAGATGCGCTAGTGCAAAGATCGAAAGCTACACTTTCTGCTAACCAAAACCTCGACGTCGTCGTCTTTGGCCTTCTCGTTGCTGATATTCTCGGTCGGCCGGTGGACTTGAGACGACTTCCGAGGCGTGGAAGTCTCCAGCTGATCGAGACGATCGCTTTCTCCACGGGTGGGAATGCGGCCAACGTCGGAATCGCATTGAGGAAACTCGGGCTGAAGGTCGGTGTCATTGGTCGACTCGGCAACGACGTGTGGCGAGAACTCATCGTTAGAGCTTTGCAGAAGTATGGTATCGATTGCAGACACATCAGCTCCGACGAGACGCCACAGACCTCGGCGACGATTGTGGCTGTCGATGCAAGTGGGGAACGGAGCTTCCTTCATACCCCTGGAGCGACGCGCGACCTTTGTAGCGAGGATCTGCTTTCACGGATGAGTTATATTTCGAAGGCAAAGCTCCTGATGGTCGGCTATCTCGGCTTGCTTCCTCAGATGGAAAATGAATTTCCAGAAATTTTCAAGAAGATAAAGAATCACACAGATGCTCTCATCGCTCTCGATACTGCGGGCATTCCGCGCAGGAATCGCAAGCTCGTGAAAGCGTTTCTTCCATATACCGACTTCTTCATTCCAAGTTTGAACGAAGCCCGAGAGCTGACCGGGTATCAAACGGCACGAGAGATCATGGATTTTTTCCGTGATTGCGGTGCTGCGAACATCTTCGGACTCAAGCTCGGAAGAAAAGGCTGTTTGATCGCTGACCACGAGAATGAGTACCACGTGGCCGGTTTTCCCGTGAAGGCTGTCGTCGACGCAACGGGGGCTGGCGACTCCTTCTACGCGGGATTCCTTGCTGCTTGGCTTCGCGGACTCGATACGTACCATGCAGCAGAGTTTGCAAACATGGTCGGGGCGTGCTGCGTTTCTTCAATTGGGGCATCAACGGGCATCCGAAGCTTCGACGAGACGAAGCGGCTCATTCGGAAGGCCAGGCAAATGAAAAGTCAAGAATGAAGAATGAAGATTTTGAGGCCTTGGAGTATTGACCAATAACGAATAACCATTAATCAATCCCACATCCCATATCACATATCCTAAATCAATTTTACTATGGCAGCATACACGGGCGCAAAGCTCCGACAAAGCAGAATCATCAACCCCGAGACGGGTCGAGGGATCATCGTAGCGATGGATCACGGACTGTTCCTGGGACCAATCGAGGGGCTTGAGAACACAAGGAAAGCGATTGAAGCC
>JBBIJH010000150.1:1994-6698 GCA_037446075.1 Ignavibacteriales bacterium | reverse complement strand
TACATCGCCCATAGAGTCCTCTGGGACCAGAACCTCCACCTCGTAGATCGGCTCCAGCAGGATCGGCCCCGCCTTCATGAATGCCTTTTTAAACGCCATAGAACCGGCGATCTTGAAAGCAAGGTCTGAGGAGTCCACAGGGTGATGGGAACCGTCATCGAGCGTCGCTTTGACGTCAACGACAGGGTATCCGGCGAGGACCCCATGTTGCATCGTCTCGACGATTCCCTTCTCTACCGCGGGAACGTACTTGCCCGGGACGACGCCACCCACAATCGCATCCACAAATTCAAAACCCGTTCCTCGTGGCTTTGGCTCAAGCTGCAACCAGACATCTCCGTACTGCCCCCGACCGCCAGATTGTCTCTTGTATTTTCCCTGTACTCGTGCCTTCCCCCGAATCGTCTCCCGGTAGGGAATCCTCGGCTGAGTCATCTCCACGTCCACCCCATACTTTTCCTTGAGCCGTCTGACGATGATATCCAGATGCAACTCTCCCTGTCCACTGATCACCGTCTGGTTCAACTCGTTGTCCACCTTCACAACGAAAGTCGGATCTTCCTCATGAAGTGCATGCAATCCTGCCGCAATCCGTTCCTCGTCTCCCTTTGCTTTCGAGACGATTGCCAGACTGATCACGGGCTCGGGAAATTGTATCGGAGGCAAGACGACCGGGAACGACCGACTGCTGAGAGTGTTGTTCGTGTGCGTGTCCTTCAGTTTCACAACCGCTCCCAGGTCGCCGGCGAGGATACGGGAAACTTCCTTTCTATCCTTTCCGTTCATCACATACACCTGGCTGAGCCGCTCCGTTTTTCCGTTCGATTCATTCACCAGATCCATTCCTGCAGCCACATGACCCGAATAGACCTTGAAGAAAGACAACTCTCCGAGATGGGGCTCCGAGACAGTCTTGAACACGAAAAGCGTTGGCTGTCCATTGAGTTGGGGAGGAACAGGGATTTCTCTTTTTGTCATAGGCTCAATCCCGAGCGGCGGTTTTCTATCCAGCGGCGTCGGGCAATAACCGACAATAAAATCGAGAAGGGAGCTAGAGCCAGCATTCAGAACAGCGGCTGTGCAGAGAACCGGATAGATTTTTCTTTCACAGAGGGCCTTTCTCAAACCGTTGCGGATTTCTTCCTCGTTGAGGGTGCCGCTCTGAAAGAACTTGTCCAGCAGTGTTTCATCCGACTCGGCCAGCTTTTCAATCAACTCTTCGCGATACTTCTCGGCCTTCGCGTGCAACTCGGACGGAATTTCCTCTTCTGTGAACTTCCCTCTTTCATCTCCTCCCACCCGGAGGAGCTTCATCTTCAGGACATCGACAACCGCATCGAATCCAAGTCCTTCGTTTACGGGAAACTGAATAATGGTAACGTCGTTGCTGAAACGCTCCCTCGCTCGCTCCACGACCTGCTCAAACCTTGCGTTCTCCTGATTCAACTTGTTGACAACAAGAACGACCGCACTCTGTTCTTCCTCCGCATATCTCCAAACAATTTCGCTTCCCACCTCGATGCCTTCCACCGCCTTCAAAACGAGGACTGCTGTTTCAGCAACCCGTACCCCGCACTTCACTTCGCCCGTGAAGTCTGTGTACCCCGGTGTGTCGATGATATTGATCTTCATCCCTTTCCACTCGCAGAACAAGAGGGATGAGTTAATGGAAATTCGCCTCTGGATCTCGTCCGGATGATAGTCGGACACCGTCGTACCGTCCTCTACCCTGCCGAGGCGATTCGTCGCTCCTGCAGAATACAGGAGGGCTTCCGCAAGGGAGGTCTTGCCTGAACCTCCATGACCAATGAGGACAATGTTTCGTATGTTCTCAGGTGTGAATTCTTTCAAAGGATCTCTTTTCTCTGGTACCGAAGATGAAGGAGTATACTCAGGTTCTCGGGATCAATCCGCCAAAACTTACAGCAATTCCCCAATCGTAGAGGCTTCGGATGTTTTTGTAAGGTGGGTTACTCTCACTGCTCACACTAAGATAGGACTTGCTGCTTTTCTGAACCTAAGGACCAAGCTCACCTGTCACAATGAAATTGTGCGATGTGCGCCGGCGTATGAAAATGCTCAGCCTGGCAGGAAATAGGAGATTCACCCCCTCAGGCGATCCAGGAATGTCTTCACTCCTTTGAAAATCGCTGCAATCGTCGCGACGGTTTCCATCACCGGTGCCTCAATCCGCTCCTGTATCCTCCGCTCAAAATCAACGGCGTTCTCTGCAATTTGTCTTACGGAGTACATTGATCGCTTTATGGCCCCAATCTCTTCCTCGATACTTCCTGCAACGGTCTTAAACTTGCTCGTGATCACCTCAACGTTTTCCAGAACCGGGATCGCCCGGTCCGAGAATTGCTTGAAATCCCTCTCAAGGTTGACCAGTAAGCTCCTCAGTCGTGTCAGGACGACGATGAGGTACACGCAGAGCGCTGCGAGACAGACAAGGGCGACTATTTCGGCTATGATGAGAACGGTGTTCACGAGTCCGTTGGGTCTCTGAGCCTATCCTCTGCTTCGCTCTTCTTTGTAGGCCTCGACTCCCGCTTTAATCGCACTCTTAATCTTCCCTGACCCTTCAACGACGACCCCTGCCTTCTCTCTTGCTTCTGTGAGGATCTTCTCCGCATCCTCGCGAATCGACTCCGCGCGCCGTCTTGCATCCGTTATCAGCTGCTCGGATTTCTTCTTCCCTTCGTTGATAATATCGACCGCCTTTGACTTCGCAGCAGTCAAATGCTCCTCTGCCTCTTCAAGGAGCTCACCGCCCCTCGCCTTCAACTGTGCCCGAAGTTCTTTTCCCGACTTGGGCGCGTAGAGGAGCCCGAGGATAGCGCCGAGGACACCGCCTGCCACGAGACCGATCAGCAAGCCCTTTGCCATTCCTTTGTCTTCAGCCATGTTCTTTCCCCCTCTGGAGTTCCACGATTACCTAATGCGAAAAAAACATAACAACAAATTGAGAAAGAATCAAGAAGTTGAGTCCACGCTACCTCAAGCTCGCAACTCCGGCTTTCCGGCGTTCACCCATGCGGTGTACCAGAAACCCGCGACGGCCCGAATCGAAGCTTGGATCCTTTTCTCCACCAACCCATTTAGCGCGTCATGAAAGC
Source organism: Ignavibacteriales bacterium (assembly GCA_037446075.1). Classification (GTDB taxonomy): domain Bacteria; phylum Bacteroidota; class Ignavibacteria; order UBA10030; family JAHEZR01; genus JBBIJH01. The sequence continues at coordinate 3,579 of JBBIJH010000150.1, read as the reverse complement.
GGCGGTAGTACTCATCGCTATAACGATATTCGATTTTGCCATTCTTCCTGGTGACCATCTGGATGTCACGATTCGTCAACCCGCTTTTTGCGCGCAGGTCGGACTTGAGAACCGAGTCAACGAGCGTGTAACTTTCCAGTAAAATGTCGAATGCTCTGCCGAGCGGATCGGAAATATATGCTGCACTATCAACCGAGAGGTGATAATGTTTCCCGTACGATTCGGGAAGACGGGATTCAAACCTGCTGTGGATCCCGCTCTGTTCTGTGAGCTGTCCATCGTAGTTCTCCGTCGCGTGCAGCGGCACATGTGCATCCGCAACGTAGTGACCGAGGTCTGCCGCATACGCAAGCACCTCCTGCTTCTCACCCCTCCTCATGGCATCAGAGAGTTTTTGAGTCACTTCAACGATCCTCCACGGCAAGAGGCCGTTCTTTTGCACGGAGTCTGCACCAAATTTTCTCACAGCCTCGCTGTAGTCACGTGGGAGTTCAGGAAACGGAGCTTTGCCGTATCGGTCGATATCCAGGTAGTGATAGAACGCTTCTGCCGAATCCCTGAACCGTCGCTGATCTGCCTGAGTGCTCGCCTGGACAATGATCGCCTCATTCGCCAAAAAGAAATCATAGAGCGGCGACGGCAAACACTTGATGGCCTGGCGATTGATTTCCTGATGCGCCCAGAAGCCCCATCCAAAGGCGCCAGAGTAGAGTAACCCGACGAAGGCCAGTGGCAGGGTGAATTTAGAAATCTTCGCGAAAGAAAGAAACATGAGCCTCACAGAAAAGTTCTGACCACAAACCACGCCGAAGGCGGGCGGATCTATTCCACGAAGGTTGTTGAGAGAAATGGGCAGTTGCCTGTTTGTCGAGAAACAAGCAATACCCGATCGGACTCCTACAGATCAACGGATCTTCTTCTTATGGCGCATCTTTCTTAATCTCTTCTTCCGCTTATGAGTTGCCATTTTGTGACGCTTGCGTTTTCTACCACTCGGCATAGTTTGCCTCCCAGTACCAAGTTAATTGAGTTTTGTGTTGCCTGTCCCAATGTGTTGATTGATCAAATCTCGGGCACGCCGTGCCGTCTCGCTCTCGGGCGCTAGAGCGATGCACTTGTTGAACCAATCGATCGCTCGCTCGACGTTGCCGCTACCCAAATTTACAATCCCTAGGTTGAAGTGTGCCAACTGATGCTTCGGACTGATCTTCAGGGCTTTCTCCATCTCGGCAATCGCTGCCGTCGGGTTCCCAGTCTCATAGTAGCAAATCCCCAAATCCACACGCGCATCCGGGTCCTTGTCATTTAACTGCAGATATTTCTTATAGTAATCGATTGCCTCGTTCATCAGCCTTCCGTCGTGTAACAAGTTTGCAAGCTTCAAGACAGCGGCGGGATTTGATGGCTGGGCCTGAACAAGCTTGCGGGCCTGTTCAATTTCCCGAAGCAACGCCTGGCTTGCAACCGCGGGAGCTGGACTTTCTGATTTCACCGTGACCGGTTGGTTCCTTTTAATGGCAATAAAAACCAGACCCAGCACCAGAGCGGCACCGACAAATGCGATCACCTTCCAGCCGGCAAGTCC
>JBBIJH010000150.1:0-1984 GCA_037446075.1 Ignavibacteriales bacterium | reverse complement strand
GCGTTTTTCTCCAGATCGGGTTCCCTTCGCTTCGGGAGAAAAAGGCCCGGCGGTTCTTTCTTCCTTCGTTGGGCTCCTCGAGGCTCTAGCCTCCAGTGCAGCACCACAGACTTCACAGTACGATGACCCGATTGGGTTGTTCGTACCGCAAAGTTTGCAGGTCAGCGTTCTTGAAGAAACTGAAGTCCGATCATGCCGTTCCCAGACGACCTTTTCACCGCAATTCCCACAGAACTTATCGTCTGGCGAAAGCTGATGACCACAGGAAGCACAGAGTATCTTGGGAACCATCTCCCCTCACGTTGCACACAACACTTCTAGCCTGCCTAAAAAGCCGCCAGCATGCCTGAAGTCCCACACGGGAATCAGGGCTGCGGAGCCGAGCCCGCCCCAATTCCTTCGGGGTTTGCCTTTGAGAGACTCTCGTTCACAAGCCCTTTCAATTCTTTCGAGACTTTGAAGAGCGGAACGAAATGATCTTCAACGCGGACTTGCTCGCCTGTCCGAGGATTCCGAGCCATCCTGCCCTTTCGTTTCTTGACCTTGAAGCTCCCGAACCCCCGGATCTCGATGTTCTTCCCCTCCTTTAACGAGTTGATGACCGTCGAGATAAAGCCGTCCACGACTGCTTCGGTCTCCACCTTTGTTAAGCCAGTTGCTGAAGCGATAACATCTACAATATCAGCTTTTGTCAAGTGTGAAACCTCCCCTCGCGTTCCGACTTGCCCCGACTGTTCGGGGCTTGTCGGGATTGAGTGATTACGGAATGGGTAGCTTGTACTGGAGTATTTCCTGATCGATCAGTTCTCGTTTCACGTCCAAGAGATTCTCTTTCGCATTCGTGAAGAGTAGATCCAGCAGGCCAAAGCGGCGTCTTTCTCTCTCTTTCACGAGCACTGGTTCGCCTCGGATCCCCGCTAAGCGAGAGGCGATCCGAATAGCATCCTGATATGTCCCAACGGTATCAACGAGCATCAGCTGCAAGGCTTGCTCTCCACTATACACCCGACCGTCAGCAATGGAAAGGATCTTCTCACGCGGAAGTTTGCGCTCCTGCTCCACCACTGTCACGAATTGGTTATACGCATCCTGGATTAATTGCTCCCAGTACTTCCTGTCCTCTTCGGAAAACTTCCTGAACGGCGAGCCTGAGTCTTTGAATTTCCCTGACTTCACCGTCACGCTTGCAATCCCAATTTTCTTCATCAAGTCTTCGAATTGGACAAACTGGGAAATTACTCCAATGCTTCCGGTAAGCGTCCCCCGGTTTGCGATGATCTTTGAGGCACCGCACGACACGTAGTACCCCCCGCTTGCTGCAACCGACCCCATCGAAACCACGACGGGCTTTCCCGCCTCCCGTGTCTTCCGAACTTCCTCATAAATCTCCTGGCTCGGGACGATCGCACCGCCCGGAGAATCTACGCGGAACACAATGGCCTTGATTGAGCGATTCTCTCGATACTTCTTGAACTGATCCACGATGCGGTCAGAGCTCGTGATCACACCTTTTAACTCGATCACGCCCAGCTTCTCTCCCGCCCGGAATGGAAAGTCCTCATCTCGAGCAGAAGTCAGATAGAACAGAAAACCGAAGCCGACGATGAAGAGGAAAAGGAAAGCAAGCCCGATGAAGATGCCGAGGGCCCATTTTGAGCTAGTGGTCATTAGATTTGGAGTAGGACGGTTCTGTAACCCATTGAATTTGAATGTAGTATAAGAAAAGTCATGCCTAAAGTCAATCAAAATCGATTTCCAAGACACTCCTCACCAAGCGTCCTCGAAAACCTATATCTTGCCACGAGGGAACTGACTCAAAAAGTGGGAGATTCCGCGCTGCTTACTTCTTGTCCGTGCTCTTCAGCCGGAGACTGAAGAGCTTTTCCCCTTACTGACCCCCCGTCTTCGTGGGGATACTTTTCCGCAGGCGTCTTACATTGCCTCCTTGATTGACTCAAGAAATCGTTCGGCGTCAATGGCTGCC
>JBBIJH010000149.1:0-6728 GCA_037446075.1 Ignavibacteriales bacterium | reverse complement strand
TTGCATCGGTGAAGCTTGAAGCGGAGATACTGAAAGACAGGTTGCTGGTGCCGAAAGAGGCATTGCTGATGCGAGATCAGCGGTCGTTGGTGTTCGTGGCGCAAGCAGGATTAGCGAAGTGGCATTATGTAGAAGTTGGAGATGAGAATGAAGAGTACTTCGACATTCGATCCGGAATCTCTGCAGGAGACACGGTTATCGTCGGTGGACATTACACGCTGGCGCATGACGCGAGGATTAAAGTGCAAGGGCTAGAAAAGAATTAGCTGGGAACCAGGGGATAATTGTCGGAGGAATAGGTGCCACTCGACATCAAAAAGGTAAAAAGATACATCGATGAAAACCTGACACCGACGCTCACACTAAAGGAGATCGCGAGCGAGGCAAAGATAGACCCTGCTGACCTGGCGAGAGGTTTTAGAAATGCGTATGGGGTACCAGTGAAGAAATACATTGACCTACAACTCATGGACAAGCTGGCGAGCCGGTTACAGGAGGGTTTTGCCCCTGGATACATTGTTGGAAGAGAGCTTGGATTTCGATCCGACCATGTGTTCTATCGCTGGGTGAAACGCGTCTACTCAAGACCCTACAAGGAGGTGGAGAGCTGGATTCGAAAGGAGTCGGTGCCAAAGGAGGGACCATTTCTTTCCTGCAACGTGGTGCGCAGAAGCTGGACCGAAGACCCTGAAACGAAGAATCCACTGAAGAAAAGCACCAAGAAATTGTACCAAGAATCTGCACCAAAAAATGGCACTTGCAGGTAAAGAGTGAGGTGGGTAGATTGAGAAAGTTTCAGCAGTCCACCAATCCTAGTCACAAACAGCTCAGGAGGCATACTATGTTGTCGAGAAAGAAAATGGTAGCTGTGGCAGTGGCTGCCGCATTAGTCCCTCTTTTCAGTCTTGTCGTTCAGTCCTCAAGGACACAAGCCGAGGAGTGCAGGGCATGCAGATGTGAGCTTTGTGTTACTCCTCTGGGCTCGTGGGACTCGCCAAATCCAAATGGGTATTCAGGCGATTGTCCCAAGGAATGTAATTAATTACGTCGATAGGCTGATTGCTCAACTTCTAAGAGGCAGGTGTACGGCCTCCCCCTATTGTTACCTTTTTATTTACACTCTACGAGGAGCTTGGAAGCATGAAGAACAACGTGATCGGCCGAAGAACGCTGGATACGCCTGGGCGTTGTCCCATTCGGGCAGCGCTCGCGCTACTATTTCTTTTTAGCCTAAGCGGTTTCTTTGCTAGATCTGACAGTAAGTATGGCAAGAAGCTTGTAAGCAAGAACTATATCGTTGACACGCAGGAACCTTTGTCAGAGCTGAGGGGCATAGAGATGATTGGGAAAGATTCAATGTTAATACTTGACACTTCAAGCAGGCTAAGGCTGTTTGTCAAGGGCAGGTATGTTAGGACTGTTGGGAAAGGCGGGCGTGGGCCAGAAGAATACGTATCCCCAACCTCTGCATGCACAGATGAAGGAAAGATGTTCATCTTCGATCAACGACTCGGGAAAGTAGTTTGGTACAATCTTTCTAATAACGAGTTTCTGGGAGAGATCGTAAAGCCAGAGTTCACGCAGTTTGAATCCTACAAGAGAATCAATGGACAATCATATTTTTTTGTCACTAGATATGTGAGCTCGGATTCTGCTAATAGAGGGTTGCTCTTCAGACTTGATCGAAATGGGAACTTAACAGATGTCGGAATAAAGTTCTCAATGCTCGGAATCGGTGGCTTCCGTTTTCCTGTTAGGGCTCAGCCTGCAATTGGCTGGAAGGAAACGAAGTTATTTATCTGCTATCCATTCTCATCGCGACTGATAGTGTATGATTTGCAGAAGCAGACTGCGGCTATCATCGACCTAAGGTTACCTCATGTTTTCAGAAAGGAACACCAATGAGCGAACGACTCCAAGTCTATGCGTCAAGCGGTCGAAGAGATAGACCTTTGCACGGGGATCTTCCTCCTAAAACAAGGAATGGCCGTTGTGGTAAGAAATGGTACGCCTCCCTATCAGGACTGGAGAATCAGATTCTATTCGTATGATGGAGACTTCATGGGTGAATTAAAAGCAGACCATTGGGTTTTCAATGTTACAGACACTTCCTTTTCCGAGCTCCTTATCGAGACGGACATAGCAAGGAGTGAGTTCCCTTATTCTGAGTACAGGTACTCCTACTGGTTGATAAGGTAGGGTATATGAGCAAAATGCACGAGAGAGCGCTTAATACTACTGTTTGGAGTGTGTGCTTATTATCTTCATCATTCGTGGCTTGCGCTCTTGATCGAGCAGAAATTCAGCTCAAGGGGGAGTGTGACAAAGAATCCGTTGCGGCCGTTAGAACAATTCTTAGCTTAGATTCTTTCAGATCTTCGAGAACACTGATACTTTCTGATAGAGTGTGCCGGGTATGCTTGGATGAAGTCATAGCGACGTTGGGCACGAGGCGGAATACTAAGAAGGTCTCGATTTTGATCATAGGTAAAGATCCCGAACTCGCAAAACAACTTACATCAATCTATCGGAGACAGAATATTCCCTTCAACTCAATAAGCAAGAAAGCCTATGATGCGCTCCTGGCGAGTGACGCCAGCAAGGTGATGTCATCAATATTTGTTGGCGTTAAGGAAGAAAGTGCAAAAGAGTTTTACCTCTACGACGGCAAGAGGCAAGGTAAGACTTCCCACGAAACTACGCTTAATAGACTTTCTTTTCTCCTCGACGAGAGCATTCGAAATGACTCAAGCGACTAAGTTTGCAGATTCGCTAATGTGACTATGCGATGGTCTGCTGAAACACAGAGCAGCCGATGATCCATTTAGGTTAATTATCCTTCCGAGAGACAGACGGTGCAAAATTGCTAAAGGACAATCGGGGGACGCGCCGATGATTCGTGACTGAGTCGCAAGGTCCATCGTCCCCTTCCTCAATGAGCAGGAATCTTTAGAATCCTTATGATACCTCCAAGAATGTCCCCTTCGGCATATCGATATTACCTGCCCTCTTCGACTGAAGGCTATCCATGCTTCACTAGCCTGTTTCCCCACCTCTCGGGAATCTACACCGCCGAGTAAGACCAGTCCAGAACCCACGAGTCGGTTCAACTAGATTCATCGAGCAGAGCAGGCGCACAGTTGCTTTTCAGTCCGGTTTTCCGTAAACTGTTTTCAGAGCTTACGCCTGCGTAAGAGCATATGTCCTTACCCACCCTCTCCATCCGTCGCCCCGTCACCACGCTGATGTTCTTTCTCGGGGTCGTGTTTCTGGGAATCATCGCTTTCCAGAACTTAGCTGTCGATTTTCTTCCCTCTGTTCAAATTCCTCGGCTCGCGGTTCAAACCACTTACGCCGACGTCTCTCCGGAAGAACTTGAAAACACGGTAACGCAGCCGATTGAGGCTGGACTGCTGACGGTGACCGGGGCAAAGAAGGTCTCCTCAGTCTCTCGTGAGGGACTTTCCGTCGTGACGGTTGAGTTCCACTGGGGCACGAACATGGACTTCGCCATGCTCGAGGTGCGGGAGAAGCTCGACCAACTCCGTGCCGCTCTACCGAGGGAAGCAGGGCGCCCCACGATCCTCAAAGTCGATCCCACCACTGAACCAATCATGACCATTGCCGTCTCGGAGGCGAGAGAAAAAGCCCCCGAGCCTCACCCTCTTACGCCGGCCCGTTCTTTGGAGGAATCAAATGCGGGCAATGCACTGGCACCAACATTCAGCGGCCCTCGTTCCATGCAGGCCGGTGTGGAACTTCACCGCTTAGTAGAACTGAAGGAGGTGGCTCGGGCACTCATCAAACGGCGGATCGAGCAGGTCAATGGTGTAGCACAGGCGTCTGTGCTCGGAGGCTTGGAGCGAGAAATTGTTGTTGAGATAGACCGAAGAAAGCTGGAGGCGCTCGGACTCTCGATCGATCAGGTCTCGCAGGCGCTTGCTAGCGCCAATCTCAACTTGCCCGGTGGGACGATCAAGCGTGGGCTCTTCCGATATTCCCTGCGCACCGTTGGCGAGTTTACACGCGTCGATGAGATTCGTCATGTCCCTGTTCACCAGACTTCGGCCGGTCGAGTCATTAGGATATCGGATCTGGGGTCAGTGCAGGATACCTTCAGAGAGCGAATCGGCATCACGCGCTATAACGGAGAGGAAATCATTGCCATCCATGTGCGGAAGGAGGCAGGTTCCAATACAGTGGAAGTCTCTCGCCGGGTGCACGGCGTTCTTGAGCAGCTCCGCCAGGAATATCCCAACCTCCGAGTCGACGTCATCGCGGATCAGGCAGAGTTCATCTCAAAATCGATCACGGATGTGAAATCTGCCATCGTCATCGGCGCGGTCCTGGCCTTTCTCGTCCTCTTCTTCTTTCTCCGAAATGTGAAATACCCTATCATCATCGGCCTCACGATGCCGATCTCGATTCTTGCCACCTTTGTGGCAATGTACTTTCTCGGGATCAATTTGAATGTCATTTCCTTGACCGGGCTGGCACTCGGGATCGGAATGCTGGGCGACAACGCGACGATCGTCATCGAAAATGTGACAAGGCTCAGAGAGAAAGGACTTGGCATCCTCGAGGCCGCAGTTCAGGGAGCGCAAGAGATCACCCTCGCCGTCACGACTGCTACCCTGACGAACGTTGCCATCTTCCTTCCGATCATCTTCGTTCGGGGCGTGGCCCAGCAGCTCTTTGTGGACATGGGGGTGACGATGACCATCTCGCTCCTCGTTTCTCTCCTTGTCGCAGCAACGCTTGTTCCGATGCTCCTGTCACGGGAAACTTCCCTTGTTCTGAGGCCATTTTCGGTCGAACAACATTTGAAGCTACCTACAGCTGCTCAACGGGGCCTTTTCCGTTGGATCTGGATTCTCTTCACTTATCCGATCCGTCTGATACTTGCAACACTCCTTGCTCTTCTGATAACTGCGGCGGCATCCCTGGTGACTCTCTTGCAGAAGATCTCTCCGGGGTTTTACGGGGTTGTGGATAAGCTGAGTTCAGCGGGCTACAAAGGCCTGGAGGGATTTCTCAGCTGGGCATTGAATCGGCGGGGGCTTGTCATCGGCGCTACGCTCGGCGTCTTTGCAGCAGCCGTCTGGATCTCCACTCTTATCCCGAGCGAACCCGCCCCTGACATCGATCAGAGTCGATTCCGAGTTGAGGTCCATATGCCGAAGGGCGCGACACTTGAGAGCACATCCCGCCTTATTCATACTCTGGAGAGGGATTTCCTTCAGCTGCCCGGCGTGATGGGTGTTTACTCCGGCATCGGGATCACCGAGGAACGGGCTCCTCTTGCGCTTCTTGGCGCATCGATGGAGAAGGCGGACCTCGAGATCAAGGTTAAGCAGGAGGCTCTCACAGGTGAAGTGATTGAGAGCGTCAGGACTTATTTGGCTGGTATTCAGCCCTCTCTGGGAGGGGTTGAGTTTTCGGTCAAGAGAAGAGGGACGACCTTTGAACAGATCCTTCGTCCGGAGCCAAACGATGTGAAGATAAGGGTGACCGGCCCCGACTTGCAGATCGCTCATCAAGTCGGCGAGAAATTCCTTGACAGATTGATCGGGATCAAAGGGTTAGTCGACGTGAGATCTTCCATGCAAAAGGGGAGTCCTCAGTATGAGATCGTTGTAGATCGGGAGAAGGCGAGTCGGCACGGGCTCTCGGTGAGGCGGGTGGCGGAGGAGATCGTTCAGCAAGTGCGGGGGAAAGAGGCAACGTATCTGAGTGACTTCGACAGGAAGATCACAATCCGGGTCCAGCTGACTCCAGAGCAGAAGAAAGATATTGAGAATATCCTCTCATCGACGATACGTGCCGGATCCAGCTCAATCCCAGTGCGGGAGTTGGTCCAGTGGCAGCGCACCGAGGGCCACGCGGAGATCTGGCGAGAGAATTCTCAGCGCGTGGCACTCATCGCAGCGAATGTCTCAGGTCGTTCCGTCGGCGGTGTCGTTCGTGATATTGAGGACGCAGCGGCAAAGTTTCCTCTTCCGTCGAGCTATCGTATCTCCGTCGGCGGGGAAAGGGAGGAAATTCAGGAGTCTTTTCGCAGCCTTCTCATCATCATCTTGCTCTCTATTTTCCTTGTCTACATGATTCTGGCAGCAGAATATGAATCGATTCTCTATCCATTTGTCATCCTACTTACCAGTCCTCTTGCCTTCATCGGAGCTATCCTCGCGATGGCTCTCACCGGACAGAACTACAACGTGATGTCGATCATCGGGCTTGTGATCATGATCGGGGCGGTAGACAACGACGCTGTCATAGCGGTCGATATCATCACTGCATTCAGGAGGCAGGGGATCGGTTTGATCGAGGCGGTGAAGGAGGGGATGAAGCGACGCCTGAGACCGATCCTGATGACGACTGCGACAACCGTGCTGGGGATAATTCCGCTTACTTTCGAGTTCGGGGCGGGGTCGGAGTTAGTCCGTGCTCTCACCGCACCGTTGGTTGGTGGACTATTGGCCTCGACGTTGTTTACGATCGTTGCTATCCCCGTCGTTTACACTTACGTCGATCTATGGGCAGTCGGGAGGAAGCAAAAAACAACCCGGTGACTCCTGGGGAACTGGCCGATATGCTAGCGAGGAGGATTTCGAAAGCCACGTGGAGTGCTCGAAACATGTAAAAGAAGGTTAACGGCGGGAATGCGCGATGCCAAAAGGAGAGGACATCGTAAGAGGGCTTCTGGCGGAACTGGAAAGCGGCTTGAA
>JBBIJH010000148.1:2875-6916 GCA_037446075.1 Ignavibacteriales bacterium | reverse complement strand
CCGTTGACAGAACAGGGGCATTTTGCGTCCTTCGAGTTGCCGCTTTCCTGACAAATCGTTCGCATCCAGACTAGCGTGATAAGCACCAGTGGGAAAAGACGTTGATGAAGATTCTGGTGACCGGTGGAGCTGGGTTCATTGGGTCTCATGTGGTTGATAAGTACGTTGCAGAAGGACACGATGTCGCGGTCGTTGACAATCTCTCAACAGGATTTCGCGAAAACGTCCATCCCAAAGCACGCTTCTACGAAGGAGATATCTGCGATGCGGAGCTGATCGATGAGATTTTCAGGAAGGAACGTCCGGAAGTCGTCAACCATCACGCGGCACAAATGGATGTGCGCCGGTCGATCGCCGATCCGGTTTTTGATGCAAGGTCAAACATTCTTGGAAGTCTTAACGTTATCCTCGCTTCGGTAAAGCACAAAGCTCGAAAGTTCATCTACATTTCGACGGGGGGAGCAGTGTACGGCGAACCGAAGTATCTTCCAGTTGACGAGAGCCATCCGATCGCACCCGAATCCCAGTACGGGATCTCCAAGCATACCGTCGAACATTACCTCCATCTTTACAGACTCCACAGCGGCTTAACCTACACCGTCCTCCGGTATCCAAACGTCTACGGGCCGAGGCAGAATGCCAAGGGCGAGGCGGGAGTCATCGCGATTTTCATAGGCCAGATGCTTGAAGGAACCACGCCCACAATTTACGGGGACGGAGAACAAGTTCGCGACTATGTCCATGTGGAGGACATCGTCCGGGCGAATGTGATTGCACTCGAAAAAGGGGAAGACGAAATCTACAACATTGGGTCTGGAATCGGTAGTACGGTCAATGAGATCTTTGGCCTGCTCGCAGAGCTTTTCTCCTTTCAGGGGAAGCCCAGGTATGGCGATGCTCGAACCGGGGAGATCTATAAAATATATCTGAACGCAGACAAAGCTTACCGTCAGTTAGGCTGGAGATCACAGATCCCACTCGAGAAGGGGCTACGACTAACGGCAAACTGGTTCAAAGAAAGGGGACTAGGGGCGAATGCCCAGATTTGAATTGAGGGTCTTTCCCGGGCTGGCCGACTGATAGAAGCCCTCTGGCTCCTACCTCTGCTGAAGAACGAAACTTTTGCTGCCGTGTCAAGAGCGAGGCATACATGGTGTTCGAATTTTTTTCTTCCCGAGGTGGAAAAGTTGAGGCCTGTCCTTGCAACAAGGGCTCCAGAAACATCTCAAGTTTCACTCCATTGGGGTCCTGGAGAAGATCTCGTGGACTGGTCCACGACTGGAGGTTCATATTTTCTAGAGGGCTTCTGAATTCAAACTTAAAATGCACGGGGTGAGTAATGGCACCGCGAGTTCGTAATGCCGCAATCGTAGCTGCCGCTTTTCTATGCTGTTCAGTATCTCTCGCGCAGCGTGAATTGGAAAAGGAAGACATCATCAGGCAAGCTCAAGCAGGAATAATAACGAAGTTGACGCCTGAACAGCTCAAAGCGAAGCTCAAGGAGTTGGGAATCACAGAAGAAGAGGCTCGACGCAGAGCAAAGGAGCGTGGTGTGCGCCTCGAAGAGTATATCCAAGAGGTTCTGGTGGATACAACTCGAGGTACAAAGATCCAGATCGCTCAACCTGGCGCCGCAGGTGTTGAAGTGAAAGTGCCTGCAACCCCGTCAGCTCCTGAACGAGAGATGATCACCATACCCCCAGATACGACAGCAGTCCCAAAAGGCCCCGGCGGTCTTGACTACTTTGGTTATGACATTTTCAAACAGATACCCTCTGCGTTTGAGCCGACGGCGGTAGGTCCGGTGGACCCTGGCTACCTGTTGGGCCCGGGGGATGTTCTTCGACTCACCGTTTGGGGGCAAGCAGAATTCCAGTACGAACTTGAAGTTGATAGGGAGGGGCGGATCTTCATCCCGAATGTCGGCCAGGTATTTGTCCTCGGTACGCCTCTGAACCAACTCGAGCAGAACCTGAAGAAGCAACTATCCAGATACTATTCAGGTTTAGCATCTCGTCCACCCACGGTCTTCATGGATGTGATGCTGACGAAGCTGCGGCCCGTGAGAGTATTTGTTATGGGAGAGGTCAAACGACCCGGCGGGTATACAATTAGCAGCTACGCGACCGTCTTCAACGCATTGTATAGTGTTGGAGGACCGCTGACTCGCGGGAGTCTTCGGAATATCAGAGTACTCCGAGAGAATAAGGTGGCAGCGACCGTCGATTTGTATGATTACTTGTTGAGGGGGGATCAATCGAGTGATGTTCGTTTGCAGAATAACGACATCGTATTTATTCCGCCGCGTGGAAAAACGGTTTCCATCCGGGGCGAGGTCCGTCGGCCAGCCATCTATGAACTGAAGGAGAATGAGCATCTGAGCGAGCTGCTTGGCTTTGCGGGTGGTCTGCTTGCTACTGCCTACCTCGACAAAGCGCAGATCGATCGTGTGAAACCGTTCGAAATGCGCACAAAAGGGACGGAAGACAAGATCGTAGTCGATATTGTACTGAAGGACATTTTAAACAAGTCGGCGGGTGACGTCGCCCTCTACGATGCCGACGAGGTTCAGGTCTTTTCCATCCTGGAGGAGAAGAAGAATTTCGTCACGATCAACGGGGCAGTCTGGAGGCCGGGTCGCTACGAACTTGGTAAGATTCGAACCATAAAAGATCTGGTCGCGGCCGCCGAGGGAACCAAGCCTGAAACCTTCTTGGGGAAAGCGGACCTGGAGCGAATACGCCCGGATTTGACTCGCGAGTTCATCTCCTTCAATCTATCGAAGGCGCTCGAAGGAGATCCCGGTTACAATGTCGTGCTTGAGCCGAAGGATATGATTAGGGTTTATTCCATCCACGAGCTCGAGTTTGAGAAAACGGTGACCATCTCTGGACACATCAAATTCCCGCAGACAATTCCTTACGCCGATAGCCTCACACTCTATGATCTTGTGTTTCGAGCTGGAGGGCTCCTTGACCCAGAGTTCCAGAAGCACACCTATCTCCAACGTGCGGACCTCGTCCGGATGAACAGCGATATGCTCACCAAGCGCATCATCCCGTTCAGCTTACAAAGACTCCTGGAGGACAGCACCTACAACATCCCATTGCGGCCTCGAGATGAGGTGATCGTCTACGGAATTGAAGTGACCGAAGTGAAGGATAAGTATGTCACCATTGACGGCCACGTCAAGAATCCCGGGAAATATCCTCTTCGTTCGAATATGACCTTAACGGACCTTGTGCTGCTGGCTGGAGGCTTCACTGAGGACGCAAGCGTGCTGGAAGCTGAAGTGGCTCGGGTTCGGCCGGAAGGTTTGCGTGGTGATTCGCTGGCGATTATCCTTCATCCAAAGCTCTCGAAAGAATTTGCTTCCGTCGTTGCAAATCCGGGTTTGGACCACATCGGGGAAAAGGACTTTCAGAGAGATAGCGAATTTCGGCTACAGCACCAGGATCATGTTTCTATCCGTCCAAACCCAAATTACAAAGTACAACAGATCGTCTCCATTGAGGGAGATTTCACTTATCCTGGACCCTACGCGATCAAGCGAAAGGGCGAACGCATCTCGGAAATCCTCGCTCGTGCAGGTGGACCGACGAAGACAAGCTATCTCGGCGGGGCACAGTATTTTCGGAATGGCAAACGCCGCGTGATTGACCTGGAGAAAGCCTATGAGAAGAAGGATCCTGACCACGATGTGGTCGTTCTCGGAGGGGATCGCGTCGTCATTCCGCCCCAGCCCCATACCGTGCTCGTCTCAGGCGAGGTGAACAACGCAGGTTTGCTCGCATTTATCCCCGGCGATAAGGTCACGGACTATATCGAACGGGCGGGAGGACTAACAGACAGCGCGCAATATGCAATCCTTACTCTGCCAACCGGTGAATCAAGGAGGGTGGACTTCGGCTGGTTCCGGGCTGATCCCGAGGTCCTCGACGGATCGAGTATCCTTGTCACGAGGAAACCGCCAGAGCCTCCTGTGGAGAAGAAAGAGTTCGACCTCGGGGGCACGATCAAGGACTCCTTTGCAATCGTGAC
>JBBIJH010000148.1:0-2865 GCA_037446075.1 Ignavibacteriales bacterium | reverse complement strand
GCGCGGCGACCATTATTTACCTGATTTCCCAAGTGAAAAAGTGACCGAAGACAGAGATTGTTGAACGGTCTGTGAACTCGGAGAGGTAACGAACTAAGGAGCGGGTAGATTATAGAAGGATGGATTGATTGAAGGATGGGGTGATGACCTACCTTGTCTGGCAAGAAACGAAGTGAGAAGTTGAAAACAAGAAGAAGGAAGTGAGCAGTAAGTGATACGGCCAACTTCTTCAGTCTTGATGGAGGAAATAAAGAGGGGCGATACTCATGCCAGTTAAGAAGTATTTCTCCTTCGACGAGGCGCGGAGAGATCTATGGGTTCTCCATCCCGACGCTAAGTACTACCGGAAACTCAGGGAGTTTTATGCCTTTGCCTTCCGGTTCTACAAGCCCCACTTCCCGAAAGGGGTTTTCAAGTTCAGGAATATGGAGGAGGCAAATTCGGTTCTTATACCATGAGCATAACTTACATCGAAGGGGTCGTAACAGGGCCAAGTGGCAAGCAGATCACGGCACGGTTCCTTGTGAACAGCGGAGCCACCTATACATTGCTGGCGCCGGAGCAGTGGAAAGCAATCAACTTAGAGCCGAAGCGTACAGTGACCTTTACCTTAGCTGACGGTACACCCGTTGAACGGAAGGTCTCGGAGTGTCATATCTCTCTACCCCAAGGAGACGGACATACCTCGGTTGTGGTAGGAGAGGAAGGGGATGAACCGTTATTGGGTGTCGTTACTCTTGAGATCCTCGGTTTAGTATTCAACCCGTTTAATCGAACGCTTCAGCCGATGCGATTTCTCATGGTCTAGAGCATAGGACGAGCAGCAAGGCAAGAAGTAGCCAATGAGAGGAACGAAGGAAGAAGTAACCCGCTTATTAACCGAACACTTATCAGGGCGGCAGGAGATTGTCTTTGCCTACCTGTTTGGCTCCATTGTGGAGTCGGAGGCGTTCAGGGATGTTGACGTGGGCATCTATGTCGGAGACATGAAAGCGATTAGCGACGAATTGGGCTATGCGTTGAAGCTCAGTGGAGAGCTGGAGCAACTTCTTGGATGTCGCGTTGACGTGATTCTGATGAATACTGCCCCAGATCATTTGATTCATAGTATTTCCAAGGGGAAATTGGTTCTTAACCGCGATGATGACCTGCGAGTGGACTTCGTATCGAGTTCATGGAGCAGGTATTTTGACATTCAGCCGAAGCGAATTCAAGCCATCCGGGACATGTTGAGCTGAAACCCGTGGCGATAAACAAGGAAAAGATTCTTACACTAGTGGCTGAGATTCAGAAGGCAAAGAAGCAGCTCGAAGAGTACCGGTCTCTACCAGAAATGGTAACTCTGACTTCACCGGAAAAGTTAAACAGCATAAAGTACCTCTTCATTGTGGCTGCGGAGGCCTCCATCGACATCTGTCAGCATCTATCGGCGAAACTCTTTGCGGAGGTGCCGGATTCGTACAGTACATGTTTTCAGATCTTGAGCAAACACAAGGTCCTCGCCGCTCCATTGGCGGAGAAAATGGCGAATCTGGCCGGGCTGAGAAAGCTGCTGGTTCATCGTTACTGGGAGGTTGACGAGAGGCGTGTACTTGAACACTTGCAGGGGATCGACACGCTGGAAGAGTATGTCCGAGTCATTTCATCATATGTGGGTCTTACGTGATGATAACGTTTCCAAGTGTAGGGTTCCAGGCCGGATATATCTACGCGACCAAAACACCAGGGATTTCCCAGCCGCTTCCTGTGGAAGTCATCGTTTCTTAAGAAACAGCCATCGACCGTTGACGAATCGCCACCAACCGTTGGGTACTCCATTTAGAATTGACCAGTGACGATTGAGCAAATACCAACCAGCGTGAACGATCCCTTGCAGAGAAGGGTTTACGATGCACTCGTCCACCTCAGGGGAACAGAGCTACCCTTCACCATAGAAGCGGCCGTTCTCTTCGGTTCACGGGTGAGTGGAAAAGCAACGCCGCAGTCGGATGTTGACCTCCTCGTTGTTGCCGATGGTATTCATCCGAGGCTACACAGAAGAGGGGAACAAATACGTAGCGTCAAACGAATTCTCTCACCGCTCCCTGTCGATGTACTTCTTCTCACACGCAAGGAAGTCTCCAGTAACTTCAACAATCACAATCCGCTTTTTCTGGATATTGCAGAGGAGGGAGAGATTGTTCTTGATACGGAGGGGTTTCTAGAAACACTCATTGTTGCTACAAGAGAATATATCAGGCAACGAGGAATACAGCGAACAGAGAGTGGGTGGTTGTTTCCCGTGCGTGCCGGGGAGCCGAGTCTCTTATCGATGGTCAGCAATAGAGACTTTTCGATGGCAATGCTCAAGGATAGCGAGCGAGACTTCGCCATAGGGAAGCGACTATCAAACGACGAGTTCTTTGACAAGGCAGTGTATCATTTCCAGCAAGCGGTGGAGAAGAGCATCAAATCCGTTCTTATTTCAATCGGGGTGTTCGAGAAGACCCATTTTGTTGGAGAAGTCCTACGGAAACATGCAAGCGAGGGAAGGATCCCCGAGAAGTGGAGGAAAGAGATTCTTGAGATAGCTGATCTCTCAAGTGGAATGGAGCCCGACGTCAGTGTGAGCCGAGACCCGGGCATCATCGAGGACGCTCTCTGGCTCCCGTTTGAAGAATACGAACGTGAGGACGCCTTGAGGGCAAGGGAAAAGGCTGAGAAAGTGGTCTCGGTAGCCAAGGAGTTTATTCGCGACTCGTTCCCCCGAGGGAAGCTGATTGAATAACCGCTGAAGACAAAGCAGTCGCGGTCGGAGGAGGAATTCGATCGGGGGAGCCAACTTCATCGGGTGGCGAGTTTGGTTACGAACAACACCTCAAGAGT
>JBBIJH010000147.1:241-6920 GCA_037446075.1 Ignavibacteriales bacterium | reverse complement strand
CCTCTGCCTGGATCGCGAGGATGCTTCAACTCTACCTTGGGGCGGTTGTGTTTGGGGCTGTGCGACATTGGGCAAAGTCAACGTGGGCCTCGTGGATTATGCACGAATGTTTTCTGTTGCTGATCGTGCTCTTAGGTGTCCTTGCAATACAAGGCCAATGAGTGGGCCGCCTAACAAGCGGGTGGAGCCGACCGCCTTCGGCGCGGCTATGCGTGCGCCATGAGGCAGCCCCTGCTCTGGTTTGTGGAAGGAGTCTTGCCAGAAACGGCAGCGGCTTAGCCGCAGCATTAGGCCAACATGGGAACAACGCCAAGCTGCTGCAACATGCCGAGACTATCATCATTCACCCAGCCTTCCACGATCTTCCTCGCAGCTCGAACTCCAATTCCACCCTGCATCCGGTGATGAGTCTCGTGGCTCGACAATAAGTTTATGGCCATCGAATCCCTCCACGACGTCCTGTGCGCCTGGTGCTACGCGCTCTCCCAGCGCGTGCAACGACTCGCACACTTCCGACCCGCACGATTCATTTCTTCCGACTGCCACCTCAGCCGACTGCGGTGATCTCAGTTATCTCGCTGTAGGAGAAGCTGGAATTTTGTCCTGCATCTGTTTACTTGACAGTCGGTGAGCCGTTTTGTAGGTTTGGGGCAGGCGGGGGACAGCGCGTGTTCTCAACAGCGCCAGCAATAGTCTTGAAAGCCCGATTGATGCGTTGCGAGCGATGCGCCTGCAAGCGTGGAAAATCTTGATCTCTTCGACCGTAATCGGACTTGCCGTTGCACTCTTGGCTGTGGTTGTACAAGGCGGCTTGTGACGAGACAGTCATCCGTACTGCAACTGATTCGTAGGAGTGATAAATTCGTGGAACGAATCCAAAGATGTAAGTCGGACTTTCGTTCGATCCCATGCGGGCAGTTCGAGTCAGCGACCCGACCTACAAATACGCTGGCTCGTGATCGGGACAATCGATGCGCAGCTCGGAAACGCCGAAGGCCATTTCGATGTAGGTTCAGTGGTGAGGTTAGTTCGCGCCACTGTGTGCGTTCGGCCGGAAGGACTTACACATCGTACATCTCTGCACGGTCGAGATCAAGCCTTCCTGCTCGCGATGCTGAATCAGCTGCATCATGACTTTCAACAGCGCATTCTTCTGTTCATAACCGAGTTGCGCCACATACCCCTGAAATCCATTCATCCAGCCGGTCAGCCTTCTTGCCAATCGCTGTTCCTCCGGCGTGTGTGATAGATATACGATTCGCCTATCTTCCTTGCTACCTGTTCGTCGCACGAAGTCTTTCTGTTCCAATGCCATTAGCGCGTCGCTGACCGTTGCAGGTGTGAGCTGAAAGCCTGTGGCAAACTCGCCGATTGTCCAGTCCTGGTTGAAGGCAAGCGCAATCAGGAACTGAATCTGGATGGGGCTCAGGCCGGAGGTAGAGAAAACCCGAGAAAAGGAGGACTGCAACAATAATGGCCAGGTAAGGGAGGCGCATGCGAAATTACTCAGGATTCCTAGCAAGTATAGGGCTTCGCTGAATCAATGTGAAGTCATCTCTCGCTCAATGGGACTGGGGCCTTTCGCTCTGGTCGATTCTGAGGTTCCGAATGGGTTGGGCCCCTGTGGCACCTCTCGGTGCGTCCATAAGGCGGGTCATCGCAGGCGTCAGCTACGCAAGGGGATTTTCTGCTGGAGTATTTCGTTCGGTGTTCTTAACTTGGAGCCACAATCTCGAGGAGTTTGGATCAACTTGAAGAGGTCTCTCATGACACGCACGAATCTTTTTGCCCTAGCTTTCGTTCTCTGGTTGGGCTTCCTGCCGGCGTGGGCGCAGGTGACGATCCGGCTCTGGCCGGAGGCCCCGGGACAGACGGAGCGAGACATTCCTACACTAACAATGTACGCACCCGATACCACGAAGAGCACGGGGGCGGCGGTCATCATCTGTCCGGGAGGGTCCTATCGAGGGCTTGCCCGGCATGAGGGCGAGGATTACGCAGTGTTTCTGGCACGTCATGGCCTCCGAGCTTTCGTTTTGAAGTACCGGCTTGGTCCGGTGTATGGATACCGCGAGATCACGGCCGATGGCGTGCGGGCGATGCAGATCGTTCGTTCGGGTGCGAGCGGATGGGGGATCGATCCACACAAGATCGGCATCATGGGATCCTCGGCAGGGGGACATCTGGCTTCAACCATGATGACGCATTTCGTGAACGGCGATCCGGCGTCTCCAGATTCCATTGATCGGGTTAGTTCACGTCCGGATTTCGGGATTCTGTGCTATCCAGTAATCTCGATGGGGAGAATCGGCCATGCAATATCGAGGGAGCAATTTCTTGGTCCGAATCCACCAGAGGAGCTTGTCAGGCATTACTCCAATGATCTTCACGTGACGTCGTCAACTCCGCCCTGCTTTATCTGGCACACCTTCGAGGACACAACGGTTAGCGTGGAGAACAGTCTCGAATTTGCACGAGCGCTACGGAGAAACGGCGTCCCGTTCGACCTCCATATTTACGCCAAAGGGAGGCACGGATTGGGTCTGGGAGACAAAGCGCCCTTTGCGAATCCCCATCCGTGGACGAATGATCTGCTGGCGTGGATGAGAGGATATGGGCTAATTAACTCTCCCTGAAAAAAGAATTGTACAGCGACACGCAGGCGAGGCACAGAAGAATATGGAGAAAAATTCAAGAAAATTCAGCTTCAGACTCCGTGCGACTCGGTCTAGTCTGCGTGCAACCCACCGCGAGACCTGCCTGTGAGGTAGGCAACGCGCTGGCAGGCTCGTGTGAAATGTTTCTCAAGTCCATTTTTAGGCCTTTTCATCGAGAACTTATTACATCTTCCCAGTACAACGCTCGTGCCTTCGTGCGCGAGAATGTGGCATCACTTATCTCGGCCAAAGCCATCCAAACATACCCGCAGTGAAGAGCGCATAGATCAATCCGTCCACTGTTGACTTGATCGTTGTTGTCCAGGAGCGGTGGTACCAGATCGACATCTGCCACAGGGCAAGGGAGTACCCGATGAAAGCCGTGACTCCTGCGAAGCGGAAGACGCTCAGGTACTCTGCACCGTGAGGCAGAGCACGCCCTGCGACGTAGGCAGCGAATACCCCGACGACAACCGCGTAGATAAACCACTGGACGAGATTCTTGCCCATCCGTGGTGGTCCGCTGGGCACCACGGTCATGATAACGACCGGGCCTTTCTTCATCTTCTCTGCAAACTCAGGTGAGCGCATCTCCTCTGAGCTTGAGGGCCAAGGTATCATGTAGTCACCAGGCGGGATTCCTAACGGACGCAGCGCCTCCATGACCTTCTCTTCATCCGGCACCTTGGGATAATCGCCCTTGTGCCAAGGAGTTACCGTGTGGACAAGAGAGCTGACGACGAAGACAAGTACCGCCGACAGCAGAATTGGGAGCCATAGCTCGAGGATGCCGGTCATGTGGACCTCCGTTGATGGGTTGATAGGGTGGGGTGATGAAGCAGACTTCTGCTATTAGTTTAGCCACGTGGTGTCAGTGACCCTTTACGAGGTCGTAGACCCTCACTGACACGAGCGCGGGTGTCAGACATGCGTGTCTTAAACCACTTCTTGATATGGGAGTGGCCATCCCCCTTCTCATTTGCACGCAATTATATCGAATTCTTCGAATGGGATCAAGCAATCCCCTTAATTCTTCTATCCGCGCAACGCTGAGCGCACTGCACTTGCATTATCTAGGCCTTCGCTCGGCCGCGGCAACTTGATAAGCATCGCTTCATGCGTTGACATGTTGTCAACGGTAGCCACCGTGCCCAGTGAGAAGCCAGTTCGTCCCGCTATCTGCTGAAGCCGCCTACAGGCTGCATGTAAACTGGTTTGAATCCGGCGAGGGCATCCTTGACTTCACTGCTGGGCGATCCATAGACAACAAAGCGAGTGGGCTTCAATATCTCTAGAAAACGGCTGGCAAACCTTTTGCCGAATGTACCGATGTGCGTCATGACCGCCGCAGAGTCTGCGTATCGTTCATAGATGTGACATACCTTGCCATCAGCACTCGTGCTCCACTCGTAATTGAGCGTGCCGGGCTCATTCTCCTGTGTGGCACTCACCATCTCTGCCATGAGGGCTTGGAAGTCGTTCTCCCGTCCCGGTTGAATATTTAACTCCAACAACCAGTGGACATTGCTGTTCATATTACCTCCTCCAGGTAGGTGCACGATGCCGTCCCCGAATAGCAACGGGTTTGTCTACTAAGCGAGTTGCCCGCTAACGATGGGCAATTATATCAAAATCTCCGAGCGAAATCAACATGAAAATTACAAGCACGAACAACTACGCACTCCTGAGGTCCTCTCTCTCGAAGCTCTTTCCATCACGCTGGAGAGGAGGTCGGCACGCGTTAAAATTCGGTAAGCTCCTGCAGTAGGTCCATTTGTTTTTCTTCAAAAATTCTTTTATCATTGCACTGACTTTGATCGGAAGACAACACCGAAGTTGCCCAAGCGTACCGACCTCAAATCCATCCTTATCATCGGCAGCGGTCCGATCGTCATCGGACAAGCCTGCGAGTTCGACTATTCCGGAACCCAAGCCTGTAAAGTCTTGAAAGAAGAGGGCTACCGCGTCATCCTCATCAACAGCAATCCGGCAACGATCATGACGGACCCAGAGCTGGCCGACGCGACGTATATCGAACCAATCATGCCTGAGTTCGTTGAGCGGATTATCGCGCGCGAGAGGCCAGACGCGTTATTGCCAACCATGGGAGGGCAAACGAGTCTCAATGTTGCCGTCGCTCTCGCTGAGTCGGGCGTGCTGGAACGTTACAACGTTGAGCTCATCGGCGCAAAAATCGATGCGATCAAGAAGGCAGAGGCGAGAGACCTTTTCCAGGAGACAATGAGAAGCGCGGGGCTCGAGATACCGCGCGGCGGACTCGCCGCAAACCTTGACGAAGCAATGGGTGTTCTCGCGGCGGTCGGTCTGCCGGTTGTGATTCGTCCTTCCTTCACGCTGGGTGGGACAGGGGGAAGCTCAGCCTTTAACCGCGAAGAGTTCCGCAACCTTGTTGAGCACGGACTCACAACAAGCCCCGTTCACCGCGTGCTCATCGAAGAGTCTCTCATCGGATGGAAAGAGTATGAGCTTGAAGTGATGCGTGACCTCAAGGACAACGTGGTGGTTATCTGTTCGATCGAGAATTTTGATCCGATGGGCATTCATACGGGCGACTCCATCACGGTCGCACCAGCACAGACGCTGACGGACAAAGAGTACCAGACGATGCGAGATGCGGCGAGGAAAATTATTCGCGCTATCGGAGTAGAGACCGGTGGATCGAATATCCAGTTCGCTGTGCATCCTGAAAACGGCCGCATGCTCGTCATCGAAATGAATCCCCGGGTATCCCGAAGCTCCGCACTCGCTTCGAAAGCTACGGGTTTTCCGATTGCGAAGATCGCGGCGAAGCTGGCGATTGGATACACGCTCGACGAAATCCCGAACGACATCACGAAACAGACCCCAGCGTCCTTTGAGCCAACGATTGACTACTGTGTGGTGAAAATCCCACGGTGGGATTTTGAGAAATTCAAGGGTGTCGATGATACGCTGGGCGTTCAGATGAAATCGGTGGGCGAGGCGATGGCATTTGGTCGCACGTTCAAAGAGGCACTGCAGAAAGCTCTCCGCTCGCTTGAGCAAGGCCGGTACGGACTCGGCGCAGACGGAAAGGACCTCTTTGAGGTTGAGAAGCTTTCTGAGTCGGAGCGAGAGGAATGGAAACAAAAGGTCAGGGACAAACTCCAAATCCCAAAGCCAGAGAATATCTATTACTTCCGCTACGCTTTTCAGTTGGGCTACACGATTGATGATCTTTATGGAATAACGAAGATTGATCCGTGGTTTCTCCACAACATCAAACAAATTGTTGAGTTTGAAGAGGAGCTCAAGCAGTATGTCTCCGCATAGACTGCTTATTCTGTTGATGGTGCTTAGGACTGTCAGCTCTGTTGCCTCCGGCCAAGCTATTCCACCTGACGGTGATGGTCTTGAGAAGGGAGAAGGGATGGGAATGGGATTGTTCGCTGAGATCAACGGCTATCCGGGCCCTAAGCACGTGCTGGAACTGAGAGATAGTCTGGACCTCACTCCGGAGCAGATCCTCAAGACGGAAAAGATATTCGCTGAAATGAAGCAACAGTCGATAGCACTGGGAAGGAGCATCATTTCGATGGAAAAGAAGTTGAGTAACGCCTTTCGGGTAGGCAGTATCTCCGAGGACTCCCTTCAAGTATTATCAACAAGCATTGGTCAGCTCAGGGGGCAGTTGCGAGCGGTGCATCTTCGTGCACATCTGGTGACTCGCCCGGTTTTGACCGAAGCACAATTAAGAAAGTACAGACGACTTCGCGGTCTCACACAGCATGAGCATCATTAGATCCAAGAAAGCCTATCGACACGTCCCAAGAGAAGTCCTGCTTAAGGCAAAGCAGTACGGTTTCTCAGACCGACAGCTTGCGTATCTCTGGAAAACGGATGAAACGATGATTCGGAGGCTTCGAAAAGAGTTAGAGGTCCTTCCCGTTTACAAGACTGTCGATACTTGCGCCGCAGAATTTGAGGCACACACGCCCTACCACTACTCGACGTACGAAATCGAGACGGAAGTCCAGCCCAGC
>JBBIJH010000147.1:0-231 GCA_037446075.1 Ignavibacteriales bacterium | reverse complement strand
TATCATTCTTGGTGGAGGGCCGAACAGGATTGGTCAAGGGATCGAGTTCGATTACTGTTGTGTCCATGGTGTTTTTGCTCTCCGGGAAGAGGGCTACGAGACGATCATGATCAATTGCAATCCCGAGACTGTTTCCACGGACTACGACACAACGGACAAGCTCTACTTCGAACCCCTTACACTCGAAGATGTTCTTAACATTTGTGATGTTGAAAGACCCGACGGGATGAT
>JBBIJH010000146.1:0-7006 GCA_037446075.1 Ignavibacteriales bacterium | reverse complement strand
CACGACTCTGGAAGAAATCCGAGGAATCGCCGTCAAGCAGATGACAGCCCACGAAGAGATCGTGCGTTGGCCGGGCGAGAAGAAAACTGGGCCCCGAAATGTCTGGGAAGAGCCTTGAAGGAACGAAGGGTGGACGAACTGACCCGACTCCTGTCTGACCTTGTTGCAATCCCGAGCGTCAACCCAATGGGACGTGACGTAGTGGGCGAACAATATTTTGAAGACACTGTCGGTGAGTTTGTCTACAACTACCTTGCACGCCTCTGTGTGGATCTTGAGAGGCAGAAAGTTTATCCCCGTCGGTTCAATATCCTTGGCTTCATTGACGTCCGCGCCAGAGAGACCCTACTCGTCGAATCCCATCTCGACACCGTCCCGGTCGACAACATGAGCATTAGTCCTTTTGACCCGGTCGTGCAAAACGGGAAGCTGTATGGTCGAGGATCCTGTGATACAAAATCTTCTCTGGCCGCGATTCTATACTCACTTAAGAAAGTACTCGGGTCGCCTAGGAAGTTGAAACGAAATTTGATTGTGGCTGCTGTCTGCGATGAGGAATACGCCCTTTCAGGTACGAGAGCGCTGCTGAAGAACAAACCGAAAGCGGATTACGCGATCGTCGGTGAGCCAACAGCACTGGAGATTGTGAGTTCCCATAAAGGAGTAGTCAGATGGAAGATTCATACGCTTGGAAAGTCAGCACATAGCGCCTATCCTCACCGTGGTGTCAACGCAGTTTATGCGATGGCCAAAGTCCTCGCAGCACTGGAACGATATAATGAGCGACTACTGAATGGCAGGCAGCATCGTATACTCGGAACTCCAACACTGAGTGTTGGCGTGATCGAGGGTGGTCAGAGTGTGAACACAGTTCCAAATCATTGCACGATCGAAGTCGATCGCAGAACGTTGCCCTCTGAAGCTCCGGATTCCGTTCTCAAGCAGGTCAAAAACATCTTGCCTAAATCGATTCGGTGGAGAATCTCGCGGCCGGATCTCTTCGTCCCAGCTCTTGATGGAGAAGGAAGCGATCACGTGGTGACACAACTCGAACAGGCATTGAGAACCATCGGCATCCGGTCGAAGATAGCTGCTGCGAACTACGTCACAGACGCCAGTCTCTACGCAGCAAAGGGGATCCCCGCTCTGGTTTTTGGCCCGGGACGAATCGAACAGGCACACGCACAGGTTGAGTATGTGCGTCTTCAGGAAGTTGAGGATGCGGCAAGAGTCTACGAGGCTTTGTTCACCCGAGTTTAGATGCCAGGAGAAATTGATCGGAGCCGTTTCGGAATGAATCGTGCTGCCAGTTGAAGATGGGCTTTTGAACAATGGGAAAGTACGTCGGTTTACATCCATTGCCTCCAGATTTCGCGAAGCAATTTGCACCGATTGCCGTCGTTGTGGAGCAAGAGTGCATAGGTTGCGAACGCTGCCCCAAAATCTGTTTCTTTGATGCGATCGTGATGAGGAACGGCGTCGCTGTCGTTATTCCCGAAAATTGCACTGGATGTGGGCTTTGCTTCGAGGCATGCCCAGTGGATTGCATCCGGTGGGTACCGGACCACCAAGTGCGCGAGGAGATTCCTCCGGTGAAGGAGATTCCGAGCGTTGATCTTGGGGACTGAAACTATCTTTAAGTTGGTTTGACCATCCCAGAAAATTAGAAGGACTGACTCTGGATATGAGGATCATCGACCTTACTCACCCGATCACTGATGGCATGAGAGTTTATTTCCCCTGGCATCCTCCGACGCGGATCGAACAAACAGCGACATACGAGACCAATAACTGTATCGTCCACCGACTTGATATTGGAACGCATACAGGGACGCACATCGATGCTCCGAGCCACATCTTCGAGGGGATGCACCACATTGATGCCTATGATCTGTCCTTATGGATCAGCGAGGCTCAAGTTCTCGACTTTACGCCTCGAAGCCCCAATCAAGAGATCAGTGGCAAGGAGATGGAGCAAATGGAGGTCGCGGAAGGTCTGGGAGTAATCGTTCGGACGGGTTGGGATCTCTATTTCGGCAAGGATGAATACTATCGGAGCTATCCCGCGATGAGCGCCGAAGCGGGAGAAATTCTCATTCGGAAGAAAGTTAAATACCTGGCTGCAGATACGCCATTCACGATGGAGATCCACAAGCTATTCTTAAGTCGGGGCAAACCACTTATCACGAACCTTAACAATCTGGGATCAATCCGCCGCCCGGTAGTGAAATTACTCGCCCTACCATTGCTGATCAAGGATGGAGACGGAGCGCCAGCCAGGGTGCTTGCGGTTGAGGAATGATGCGGCGGCCCGGAAGCTATGGGGCGAATTCTCGGCTGCGAATAAGTGTGAATGGCTGACGAGAAAATTGTTTTTCAGGACTAGGAAGGATCTTCCCTGAAGATAATTTTTTGCTTGACAAACAAAACTGATTCTGCTATATTGCCGCTGAATAAAAAGAAGTTTAATTATTAAAACTCACAGAATCGAAAGGAGAACAAGGGGGAAATTTCTACTGCTTTCCATCTCGTTGTTGTCTGGAAGAATCCTTCCAGGGGGAAGGCCCCTTCTTCAGGCACGACGCTAAGGGTGCCAGTAGTGTAGAGCCGCAGACAATTCTTTTGGTACCCTGAGTACACTTAAGCCCAAGATCTGGAGCTTCAATCCACTCATAGAGGTCGTCTTGGAAAGAAACGAGCGACCACAACTCAATTCTCAGAGCTTCGCGATACTGTTCTCAGCCCTAACGAGACATTTCTTCTCCAGGTTTTCCATTCAATAAAAGGAGGAACCCAATGAAGACCGTTCTCTTCAGGTTCGCTTTTCTCGTGACCGCCCTCGTCGTGGTATTCTCTCTCTCGGCCTATGCCGGGAACGGGAAAATCACGGGGAGGATCGTTGACTCCGAGAACAACAATCCGATTCCCGGGGCCAGTTTCAGAATCACGGGCACGACGCTTGGGGCAGGAGCGGATGCTGATGGCCGTTACTTCATCCTAAACGTCCCCCCCGGAATGTATGAAGTCGCCGCGACCGCTGTGGGGTATGCACGATACGTCGTCCGGAATGTGCAAGTTGGGTCAGACCAGATTATCACCCTTGATTTTGCACTCCGGCCTGAAGCCGTAGGCCTGGAAGAAGTGGTCGTACAAGCGGAGGCTCGGGTTGTAGACCAGAGCCAGACCTCCGCCAGGACGCGCCTTTCTTCCACAGATTTCACGCAACTTCCTCTGAGATCTGTGTACGATCTTGTCGCCACCGCTCCGAGCGTTTATCGCGGCTTCGTGCGAGGCGGCAGGCAGTGGGAAACAAGGACTTTGGTCGAGGGAGTGGATGTCACCGACCAATTCTTTGCCTACAAGGCTGACGGTGAGGGGAGCCAACCGTACATGATCTACAATGGAGTCAACAGGCAACAACAGGCACAGACTTCTTCGTTGGTGAGGTTGAGTACCTCCTCCGTCGAGGAAGCAAATGTCTTGACTGGCGGGGTCGGAGCCGATTATTCGACTGCCAGCGCTGGCATCATCTCTTATTCCTTACGAGAAGGGCGCGGCCCGATCAGCGGAAGAGTAAGGGTGAAGACAAGCAATGTGTTTTCAAATAAGGGCGGCCTTCGTCACTTCGGCCCGGGTGTGTATAATGACGCGGCCCGATATGCCGCAGACAAGGCCAGACTTGCCGCGAGTACTGTCCAAGCGGATCGTGATAAGGCCGCTCGCTATACTTGGTATCCCGGCAAGTATAACTACGGTGAAAAATTGACCACGGATGATGAAATCGCTCTGGGCGGTGACATTTCCAAGGACGCGGGATTCTACTTCACGGGTGCCTATTATCAGACGTATGGTCGGTTCCCCAATGAATTCACAAGACGTATTAACTCCTCTCTTAAACTGACGTACAATCCGACCTCTGCCGTCCGCCTTACTGCTATCGGTCTTCTCGAAGACCGCGGCAGGTTGTTCGGATGGAAGAACAGTAACTTCATGGATGATTTCAGGTATTTTCTTGAAGGCGTACCGAGATGGGATGGCGTCAATGTTGTTGCGAGTTTGAAACTGACGCACGTTCTCTCTCCGACTACGTTCTATGAATTGCAACTAAGCGGCGTTTACGATCAATACCGTGCCGGATACGTTGACGGAAACGACGATGGCATCATTCAACCGAATGAGGACGGCGATTTCCTTACGTTTGCCGACACGGCACAAGTGAACCGATATATGTCACCCGTTCCCAATTCGCAATTTGACAAGTTCTTTACTCGTGATCCGAGGAACGAATCCGGCAGCGAAACCTCCGGTTGGGTTCGTGCATGGAAAATCGCTCGCCCGGGCATCTATTATGAGAATTTCTTAAACAACAATGTGACCTTCAGAGGTGACCTGACAAGTCAGGTGACGCCGAACCATCAAATTCGCGCGGGCATTCAGGCGCGCTTCCTCCAGCTGGATCGCGAGCTGCGGGCTGGTTATATTGGCGGCGTGTTCAATGCTTACAAACCCTATGCCGAGGAACTCTGGGCACGATTTCCGAAGGAGTATAGCGCGTACCTTCAGGATAAGATGGAGTACGCTGGCTTGATTATCAACGCGGGTCTGCGACTGGATGTCTTTGACCTAGCAGCCCAAGACTATGCGAATTTCTTTGCTCCATTCGTGGATACGAAAGACGATCAGGGGGGCGATGTGAGAGTTCCAGTTCGGGGTGTTACACGGCAAGTCTACATCGACGGGAAGCTGGTGAACATCGTCGATCCGGGAGAGACGATCCCGAAGAAGGTCTATCTATCTCCTCGTTTGGGTGTGTCTCATCCGATCGCCGATAACGCCTCCATGTACTTCTCATTCTCGCGGCAAACCCAACTGCTGCCGTATTCGGCGCTTTATGCAAACTACAACGACTTCGCCAACCCCTCCCTCCCGAACATTGTTCCAGTTAATCAGGATCCGATTCGATCAACGAACTACGACCTCGGTGTGCAGTGGTCTTTCTTCGAAGGCTACGGCTTGGATGTGAACGCCTACTTCAGGGATATCCAGAACTATGGCAGGCTAGGCTTTGCTGTGACGCCGAGAGCCCCCTGGAGGTCGTACAACATGACATTTGCCTTCGGGTATGCCGATGCTCGCGGTGTCGAAGTAACGTTGCGGAAAAACCTCGCAGCTGTGACGGATTTTCTCAGTGTCGGCGGCAGAGCGTCTTACACATACAGCTATCTAAAGCAAGCTGAGTTTACCGGAGGGAATCAAACATCTTTCTCGACAGTCGGTGGTGATAGTGCAAGATTCGCCGGCCAGCTGCCCTTCCAAGATCTGAAAACCTTCAACACCATCGAGCGCAACGTCCGTGGAGGGGCGAGCGCGATCACGGGTGGATATGACAGACCACACAGGATCACGTATACGGTCTTTTTGCGATTCCCTGAGGAAGTCAGTCTGACGAGTATCGGCCGGTTCGAAAGTGGATTCTACTTCCTGAGAACTTTGGGCGATCCTCGAGCGAGAGAGCTTGACACCGGACCGTGGAACAAGCAGATTGACTTCCGACTTGAGAAGGCGTTCACGATCGGGAAGAGGAGGTTCTCTGCCTATGCGGAGGTGCTGAACGCTTTCAATTGGAAGAATATCATTGCTTATGACAACAGCACTGCTGCAAACCAGCAAGAGTGGGAAAAGACGGGGAATCCGACGGGAGTTCCATCTGACGCTGCCGGGAACCCCACGAACCGGCCCATTACCCAGGACGGGTCAATGATCTACGATATCCCGCGTGAGTGGTACTTTGGAATTACCTTCGAGTTCTAAACCGGACAATCATTCAGCGAGATTTCCTTTCAAATAGGAGGCCAGCTCAATGAAAACAACACAGTATCATGGGAAGCATGGCATGATTGCCTTCCTGACTTTTCTCTTCTTGCTGCCATCGTTTGCCATGGCGCAATATTCTCCTTCTCGTGAGGATCCGAATGCTTTCCAAAAACCGCTCGGCGTTCTCGAGCCGGCAAACGGCGCAGGCGTGATGGTCGCCGGGGAACTTTGGGACTCCTATCTTCCACCAAATGCGTACGCGTACTACACGGAAGCGGCGGAGTTGATCCGGCGAAGCTTCCTGCGGATTGGTAACTTTGATCGAGTATGGACAACGCCGACGCATTTTTGGCCAGGGGGCTGGACAAACGGAAACTACTGGGCGAAGGGAATGGAGATTATGGAATACAATCCCGACCCCAACTGGAATCCTCCGACCATCGGTGGCGTCGCGAACCCTGCTTATCTTTCAGCAGCAGGCGGGAACTATGCATTCGGATCGTACCGAGCTACGTTGCCCGGGGCCAACGTTGCGAGCAGGAATTATTACAGAGAAACAAAGTGGGTCGATGCAACGAAGCGCCACCGAGCACTTTACGAAGCCGGTTGGCCAACGAACATCGGTGTAGATGTGGCGGTAAAGATCCACCAGTTCTCTTTGAACTGGAACAACTTGAACGATTTTATCATTGTCGAAGTTACTTTCACGAATACGGGAGTCGTAGATTTCAATGGGGACGGCACACCGGAGCGAACAAACAATGTAATCAACGCGCTTACGATGATTGCACACGGGGAATTCATGTGTTCGGTCTTCATCGGGCTGAGTGGTGGACGCGGGGCGAATAGATTCGGTGCCCAGCGGGCCATTGGATATGTCGGGGACAATGATCCGAAAGGCTCCCCCTGGGATATGATGGTCGGATACCCGGGCGAGTTTGCCGCTGGGACGAAGGATATGGGTTTAAATGATTATCCTCTTCGTTTCTACACGGATGTCTGGAGCGCATGGTCATGGATTGGAGCCAAGAAAGGCAGTTCACCGACGCCCGAAGGTGTCCGTAGCTTACCCGATAAGACCACGATCTGGGGGACGCCTGCCATCGGTACCGGCCCGGAGCGAGGCTGGTACATATCTGCGGGTTCCGGCAGAGGACTGGGTATCACGAATCCAGGAGGATCCTCCAACCCC
>JBBIJH010000145.1:0-7047 GCA_037446075.1 Ignavibacteriales bacterium | reverse complement strand
CTCCCATTGCCGTGACGCGCGCACTTGTACCAACGTTGAGGAACTTCATCCCGGTCTGAGCAAGCTTTTGCTGTCCGACGGCCGTGGGGGAAGAGAGAGCGCCGATTGTGATGAGTGTCGCAGAAAGTTTGGTGAGACGTTTTCTCATAAGAGCACCCTTCAATAAGACATTATCGGATAACAACGAACTTCTTGATCGCTCGCTCGCCTGTGGGCGTCTCGATTACTACAATGTACACCCCGCTCACGATGATCTGCTTCGACGACGTAGTTTGGTACCAATCCTGCGTCCCGGTGCCGTCGTCATGGTTAATGGTGTTGATCAGCTCACCTAACTCTGAATAAATCTTGATCGTGCAAATCCCAGGAATATTCTTGAACGTGATCTTGTCCGATTCGCCGGGGTACAGCAATCGAGTCGGATCCGCGGAGATATTGTAAGGGTTCGGTACAATGCGGATTGAATCGGCTCTCAGCGTCAACGGGGCTGCCACTCGTCGGTATGCCGGGTCGTAGGTTTGAGTATAGTACCGGCTGCTCACGAGCGCACCCGAAGGAGTCAATCCTACTCCAGTATTCGCAGCAGGGTCACCAACCGAAACTAGATAATAGTAATGAGCAACGTCGATCGCTGCGGTCTCGTCGTTGAAGCTGTACACATTCGGGGGGCCATCATAAATGAGATGATAAGTGCTGTCATATCTACTGACCGCACGATAAATTCGGAATCCTTTGATGCTCGGATCGTTCCGGTCATAAACCTCCCATGAAAGTCTGATCGCGCCAGCACCTGAGTTCACGCTAAATAAGGCGGGCGGTGTGGGACCTTTCGGGATAGCATACCCGGACTTATAGTTTGCGATTGCCCTCTCAAAGGTCTGAAAGAGAGAATCCATCCCCGTGTACACCCACTCGTTTTTTGTTTTGCTTTCACCGCGGTATGGGATAAGGAGGTTGACGTTTCCGCCACTTGCCTTGAAAGCTCTCCCGATCTCCACGCAAGCCTCCCGGCTCAAGCCGGCTGCAGCCTCGACGATGACGATGTGAATGCTGTCACCTGGGCCCAACGTGTACGGACCGTATCCACTTGCATTCGACTGTCCGCCCGGGGTAGTCGCCCCGCTGATGCCGATGGACGGATCTGATGAGGCACGACTCGCCCGCGCGTGATCCATTCGTACTCTGACCTGTTCCTGACCGGGTTGCGGAAATCGTTTCCCGACGTGTTCGGTTCGTCGGAGCCTTCGTAAGACATCGTGGAGGGCTGCCCCGGATCGTCCGAAAGATCGGTTACCGATTTCTGAGCATAAGCAGTTGCATTCCCCACAAACTGCGCCGCTCCCAACCGACCAACTGTGTCCGTCTTGTCATAGTAAGGTGTCCATATTGGACCGCCGATATTATCGTACTGAGTGAAAGGCGGGTACTTCCCGTGCCATGAGAACGAAGCGCGAATATTGGTCAGATTGTACTTGTTCCGAGCGAAAAAGGCGCTTGTGGGATTCGGGTTGCCATCTCCCCGGACATCATTCATCGTATTTATCCCCCAACCGGTCGGGTTCTGTCCAATCACATATCGGGTGTCTCTGCAGATCGCATAACGATACGTCCAATAGAAGTACACGCCCGTCAGCGTTTGGTTTGGGTTCTCAATCTCGGGATCCGCATCCGTGTTCCCGGTGTTCTTAAAGACGAAGTCATAAATCATGTAGTTATCGTGATACTGCTGGCTCCACTGCATGATTTTTCTTGTCATCGTGATCCCGAGGGCGGTGTTCACTTGGTTGATGATCATTCGATCACACGGCAGTGTGGGATCCACACGATTGTTGTCAACGGGAACGCCCTCTGAGAGATTTCCATCCACCATTACTTCGGGCGGGCGGAACTTGCTCACCATCTCGAATTTGATCGGGAAAAATTCGTTGATCCCGGAGACACGAGGACCGACATGGACGACTGCCGGCCCTTTCTCCCCGGTTGCATAGTTATAATCTCCAACAGCGATCCAGAGGGCTTTCGCAGCTTCCATGTCTTGATAATTGTAGATCGCCGGCCACCGTAATCCATCCTGCTGAACTTTCACACGACCTTCCTCGATCTCACAGCCCATGCTCGAATACCAGCTCTGGAGCGATCCCACACTCATCCACTTCGTCTCCTGAGCTTCAACACTCCCGGAAACACAAAGGATCAGGAGGAATACGGCAGTGAGAAAGACCGGAAAAATAATCTTCTTCCTGGAAAATTTCGATTTCATTGCCACCTCAATAGTTCTATTCATTCTTGACCGTAACTTAGAAGTTGAGGTTGAGTTTGACACCAAAGAAAACATCCCGTGGATTTAGAAAGGTGAAGTAATCCAGGTTTGGCATATCGATATACGCCTTGTCCTTTAAGACCTGATCCACCCTGGCCTGATCCTCCTGGACCCACTGGCCGTTTGCATATTTCATATATTTCTTCGTGCTAACGTCGTAGTACAGATAAGTGGGATAAGGGTTGATGACCGAGGATAGGTTTGGAACAGAAACAGTCGGGACTGGAGTTACACCGGGCTTCCGATAATCGCCCGGCCGATCATTCCCAGGGATGTTCCCATAGTTCAACCTCCCTGCGATCTCATCAGGCAGGTGCAATGACCGCATATAATTGTCAAAGTCCGTCCCGTCCTTAAACCCGTAACCACCTGGGCTGAAGTATTGAATATTTAGGGCATTCGTGATATCAGCGAAGAACTGAACATTCACAGTGCCAACGTCGATGCTCTTCGTCAAGCGGACATCGAGATTGAAGAAATCTTTCCACTGCACGTTATTCTGAATTCCCGGGATTGTTGCCGATCCACCGCCCACCCAGGTAAAGTGTGATCCGGCTGAATAAGACCCAAGCAGACTGAGACGCAAGTCACCGAGAATACTGATGCCCGCGAATTTCGGCCCGAAATCGTGCGGTGTGAAGAAATCGATATTTGCTCTGCCGTAAGGCTGTGGGACGGGTTTACTCTGATACAAATCGTTGACGATATTTTCCCGTTCGTACACACGTTGGTCGGAGGCCTTTGAAGAAAATTGCCGATAACCGAAGCGGCCACTCGTAGACACCATATAGGTATAGTTGACAAACCCTTGAACCCAATCCCCTCTGTTTTTTGACAGTTGCAATTCAAACCCCCTGATGTCCTGATAGGCATTTGCCGTCGCCTTAGCATAGGATAAACCGATCGCTGGGTTCACGTAGGTCGTGGTTGTAAGCTGCTCGCTCACATCCTTGTAGTACCCTGCGACGTGAACGAGGTATTGATCAAACAGGCTATGATCATAGCCGAGTTCGTACGCGACCGTTTTGGGAAGCGGATTGTTCGGGTCGGCAAGATACGTGACGTTGTTGTTATCGAGAAACCGTCGAATGAGAAAGAGGTTTTCGGGAGTCGGGAGTTGTCTGAAGTGCCCGTAGTTAAAATAGAGCTTCGAGTTCACCGTGATTGGGAATGAAACGCCCAACCTAGGACTAAGAGTAAGCTTCTTCTTTATCGGCTCCTTCTGTAAGATGGTGTCAATTCCCAAGGACCGTTCACCGACAAAGACTGGATCAAATGGATTGTACACGTACCAATCGCCACGAGGATTCGAATAATCAAGTCGCAGTCCAAGGTTAACAATCATTCCTTCAAACTCTAACTTGTCCTGCAGATACGCCGCTCCACGAACCGGATACCTATGCCACACCGTACGATAACGGCCACTTGGCAGGAAAATATCGACGGATGCCGAGTTGACGTTGTTGTCGGTGTACACGAACTCTAATCCACCCTTAACCTGGTTGTACTTATCGACTTGACTCACCATATCAAATCGCGCTGTATAGACCGTGACGTTGCTCGTGTCCCGAGAGTTGCTGAACCCGACGCCCATACGCAGGCCATCGATTCCCGTGCTGGGAGCATACCAGTAGCCGAAGGGGGCCTCATCGAGGTAGTACCCGTCACCGAAGAGATATTTCTTCGTAGTGTCGCGCAATCGACCAGGGTTTGTTCTATATTCTGTCCTGAAGGCCTGCGCTGTGAATTCGTAGAAGGTCGAGGGAGCCAGCACATGTGTAAATTTCCCGCCCAGCATTTTCCGAGTGATCTGTGTCGGCGCCCAGTAATCGGTGGCGAAAATTCTGGCATCAATGTAGCTCACCCTGTTCAAGTTATTGGCAATGCTCGCAGGCGTGGTGAAGATTCCAGGGTTTCCGGCATTATTGTCCGTCGTCCCTTTCGATTGCCCATAAAGTCCCTCGATCATCAGCTTCATCCCAGAAGCAATGTCCGACGTCAGCTTCAGCTGGTGATTGTACTCTCGAAGTCTGTCGGTGGAAAGCGGCACAAGGTACATCGAGACAGTATTCCGGGTCGATGCGAAGAATCGGAGATTGCCAAGCATCTCCCCCCCTGGGACGGGACCCCCGAAGCTGGCATCGATGTCATAATCTGGATCCTGGATATCTAGCACCCGTCGGTGCTGCCAGAGAAACACTTGTTGTGCAGCAGCAGGCGTCAGGTGTTTTGATGGATCGGGATCAGTCCAAGTTTTCGCCGCGAGGGAATTCCACCCTTCAAACTCTGGATATTGCTGCTGCGTGAACGGGTCCCACGCGCCATTCTTTGTTCCCGTCCAGCACACCGCCGGATCGACGTACGGACGGATCCAGTACGAGTTCCGGTCGTTCGGCGACATGCCGAAATGTTTCTGGCTCGGAGGACTGATACGCGAAATCATACCGAAGCTATATCGAGATGGACTGCCCTCCTTCGTCGTCACGTTGATAATACCCGAGCGGATGTTTCCGTACTCGGCATTGAATCCTCCCGTCTGAATCTGGATATTGTCAACGGCCGTGTAGCTGATTCCAAGATATGGCCTGTTCGTACGCTCGTCTCTGAGGGTGATCCCATCGAGCAAAAGGGCGGTTTGATCTCCACTGCCGCCTCGGATGATCAAGTCGCCAGTAAGGGCGCTGACCTGAATGCCGGCCTGAAGACCAATGATGCTGGTCACCGTCTGAATGGCCGGTAAGTTCTGGAATTCGGAGTAGGCTAAGTTCGTTCTGCTTGCGGAGACATCCTTTTCCACAACCGGCCTTCGTGCAACGACGACGATCTCTTCCGTCGTAACGGAGGTCTCTAAGAGCGCAAAGTTCACGGTCGTCGTCTGATCGATGTTCACTCTCACGTCCACGATCGTTTGAGGGGCGTAACCGACCATTGAGGCCTTGACTCGGTATGTCCCTGGTAGAACGTTCAGGATGACGTAGTAGCCATCGACATTGGTAGTAGCACCAAGGTTAGTTCCTTCCACTATTACGTTCGCAGAGGGGAGTTTTTCTCCGGTGCGTGCATCTGTGACGGTGCCATCTATTTTGCCCGTTGTCCCCGCGAGAGAAATCGACACGAAAGCCACTGACGAAGCCAAAACAATAGCAAAACATTTCTTCATCGCTGAGACCTCCTCAACTTTAGGAGTGGTTGTAGAGACGTTGAGATTTGAAGTCCGGCAAAGGAGAGATTCGATAGAGCCGGCTTGTCGCATCCGAAACGAGGTGAAGCCATGAGGTAGAAGCCTCCGAGGCTTGGTCGGTAACCCTGAGGAGAATATACTGCATTCTCTCTTCGCTGTCAAGCGATTTCTGAAGTATTGTTCTCAATTTGAATGTTCTCGTTGCAATCTTGGGAATGCCACCTTAAGGATCCAGAAAGGATGAAACTCGTGAGGTGCCACAGGCTGGAGAACTCGCCCTCTTCTCCAACGCGAGAGCCATTCTCACCCGGGCTGAAGTATCCGAAAGGAGAGAATCATGACGTGAGCAAAGTTCGGGAAATCAATGGTAATGCTGTCGCAGTCCCCCGCTATTTCTATAGCTTACAAAAGATTCCCGTTTCAGAAAGGGACACTGGCCTTTTTCTCTTTTCACTGTCCGCCGTACCAGTCGCTGGAGAAAACTGGCATTCCCGGCTCTGCTCTCTATCTGCTCCCTGTAATATAATTCTCCAGCTGCTTGATCGTAAACTCCTGTTCGGAGATATAGGCCTTCACGACATCACCGATGGAGATGATCCCGACCAGTCTTTCATTCTCAAGGACTGGAAGATGGCGGATTCGCTTGTCGGTCATCAGGGCCATGCATTCTTCAATCGAGTGATCGGGTCGCACGGTAACGACATTTGTGCTCATAATTTCCTCGACAGGAGTTTCTCTGGAGAATTTTCCTTTGAGGACGACCTTTCTTGCATAATCTCGCTCGGAAATTATGCCCTTCAACTTATGTGCGTCGAGGACCAGTAGGGCACCGATGTTTTTCTCCGCCATTATTCTCAAGGCGTCATAGACGGTCGCATCCGGTGGGACGGACCAGACTTCATGGCCCTTTGTTTCGAGGATTTGCTTGACGGTAGTCATCGGCTGGCTCCTTTCTAATGTGGTCTCAGTTCTGATCGACGGGTTGTTCTGCACAGAGTACTGAGCAACTGAAGCAGTCCGGGACGGTCGATAACCTGCAGTATCTTAAATATAGAGAACTGAAATGTCAAGATGGAAAGGCCGTCGAAATGAGCTGTTTTTGAGAGATTCGTGCAAAGAAAAGATGTAGACCAGCGGGGGATGGGACTGCCGGGAGAGGTGCTTCATCGACTTAATGCGTCATCAGTATTGTTCTCAATCCCGATTCTCCAGGTGATGATAACACTCAGAGGGAAGATCCGGCAGGCCATACTCGCCTAAGAGATAGGGGGTTAGCGAGGTGAGGCACAGCGGGGCCGGTCCCGACTTCGTCGGAAAACCCGCGACCTTCCCGCCTGTATGGCAGGACAGGCGCACCGCAAATTCAGGTGACGTCAATCTGCTCTTGGATGCCTCGAGGACATCTCCCTCTAATGTCACTCCATGAGCGGGGCCGACGGGACTTCCCGATCCTAAAGATCGGGACGACCTCCTGCGTGACGGATGAGCCTCTCGATATATGCCCGGCTTTTCATCCGTTTGATTTGCCGTTCTCTCTTGAGCGCTA
>JBBIJH010000144.1:0-7048 GCA_037446075.1 Ignavibacteriales bacterium | reverse complement strand
GACGAAAGCCGACAAGATCGCGCGCAGCAAATTGCCGAACCATCTGAAAGCCATTAAAGAAATGTTCAATGGCCACAAGTTCTGCCGAGATGTAATTCCTTTTTCGGCTGTGACGGACTTAGGTAAGGAAGAGGTTCTGAAAATCCTCGAATCCCACATCACTGATTCGAGTCCTCAGAGCTTGGTGGCTTAGCGTTCTTCCATGACAGTTTTCGAAGGGGTGGCGGTACCGTTGACCTCCCTCTTGCGAGTTAACAATGTTGCTTCCCGCTGTGAGCTTTTCCGTTTCCACTCGCTCGTCCTGCACCTGAATTCGATCTCGCGACGATCAGCCATCCTCAGAACATGAAATTCCGACTCTTCACTCCCGGCCCTACTGCAATTCCCCCCGAAGTCCTGGCAGCAATGTCCCGCCCGATTATCCACCATCGGCAACAAGAATTCAAGGAGATTTTTCGCCGAGCCTCTGAGAATCTCAAATATGTTTTCCAGACACAACAAGACGTCCTGACACTCACATCGTCTGGCACGGGCGCGATGGAGGCAGCGGTTTCGAACTTGCTCTCCGCTGGGGATTCTGCCCTCTACGTAAACGCCGGTCGCTTCGGAGAACGCTGGGGCAAAATCTTAGAAAGGTTTGGAATCGCGGCAATCGAGGTGAAGAATGAATGGGGAAAGACCGTTCATCCTGAACAAATCGAAGGGCAGTTGATAAGAAACCCTCAAGCTAAAGCGATTTTCCTCACGCACAGTGAGACCTCTACGGGCACGGCTATCGATCTCAAGCGAATTGCGGAGACCATCCGACGCCACTCCGATGCGCTGGTGGTCGTTGATGGTATCTCGTCAGTGGGGGCGCTCGAGCTGCGAATGGATGAGTGGGGACTTGATTGCGTTCTGACAGGGTCTCAGAAGGGGCTAATGCTACCGCCCGGTCTCTCCTTCATAGCACTGAGTGATCGATCGTGGGAAGCGGCTAGAAAATCTAACCTTCCAAAGTTGTACTTCGATCTCGAGAAAGCCAGAAAGGACCTCGCAAGCGCCCAAACGCCCTGGACGCCCGCGATCAGCCTCGTGCTGGGCCTAGACGTAGCTCTCGAGATGGTGAAGAGAGAAGGAATAGAGAATGCCTGGGCGCGGCACTCCTACCTTGCCACTGCTCTCCGGAAGGGTTGCGAGGCTATCGGTTTCGGAGTATTTTCAGAGTATCCGTCGAACTCGGTGACAGCGCTCCGGATGCCAAGTGGAATGGATGCTGAGAAATTCAGGAAAGTGCTGAGAACGAATTACGGCATCATCATCGCAGGGGGACAAGATTTTCTTAAAGGGAAAATTGTGCGCGTCGCGCATCTTGGATATTTCGACGAGCTGGATATCGTCACAATTGTGGATGCAATGGGTAAAGCCCTTGGTGAGTGCGAGAGAACTGGAGGGCTTCCGGATTAGATCAGAAGGGATTTGCTCGAACCAACGACTGGGGTCGAAACGGCTCTCGCAGGGCTAAGCGAGAAATCTCGAGGTGATCGGGCAAAAGGTCTGAAGCCTGACGCGACCGAGGCGCAATCGGGCTTCCTACCAAAACCAGAAAATAGTTGCCCGCGTGGCGAAGCAATCGAGTTTGTGTGTACAGAAACTTCTTGTAAGAATCAATCGCAACCCCAGAAACACAGTTGGCCGACGGTGGAACTGTCAGACAAGCATCTTCTTCGACCGCTAATGGAAATTGCGAAGATGCCTTCCACATTGCATCACGATCAAGCGTGACGCTGGTCGAACCTGATGGCGATTTTTCTGTTCGATTCACACAAGGCTATCCCCGTCTACTCCAAAGGTGGGAAAGTGAAAAAAGAGTAGAAATCCCACCGTCAGCGGGTTATTGGATACGGGAGAATCAATGTTGAGATGAAGGTGCAGAAACTTGCTTCCAACGATCAGGCGCAGCTTCTGAATGATCTGAAATGGAAGAGGATGGTATTGTCAAATTCCCACCAATGTGGACTCCTGATTCGCGCAGAGTCGCTGGCGAAATCCTTGCTATGAAAGTCCTGATTACAGATCAAGTTGAGGATGCCTGTGTAGCAACTCTCAGTGCGGAAGGCCTTGAGGTAGTTCTGCGACCGGGGATCTCGGAGAGCGAACTCTTCTCGATCGTTTCCGAGTATGACGCACTGATTGTCCGGAGCAGTACGAAGGTCTCAGGACAGGTGATTGCTTACGCCCACAAGCTCAGAGTCATCGGGCGCGCAGGAGCCGGAGTCGACAACGTCGACGTCGATGCTGCAACAAGACGTGGAATCATCGTGATGAACACACCCGGCGGCAGTACAGTCTCTACAGCGGAACACACGATTGCCTTGCTCCTTGCATTGGCGCGGCATATCCCACAAGCAAATTCCAGTCTGAAGCTTGGGAAGTGGGAGCGAGAGAAATTCGTTGGCGTCGAGCTTTCCGGAAAGACGATCGGCATCATCGGACTTGGAAAAATTGGGCGAGAGGTCGCGAAGCGATGCCAGGGGTTTGGGATGAAAGTGATTGGTTACGACCCCATCCTGTCGACGGAGGTTGCCGTGAAGCTCGGGGTAGAACTTGTCGACGTTGATGAAATCTATCCTCGTTCTGATTTCCTAACGGTTCATGTACCCCTCACGCCCGAGACACGAAAGATGATCGGTGAGCAGGAGCTGAGGCGGTGTAAGCGAGGGGTCCACATTATTAACTGCGCGCGTGGCGGGATTATCGATGAAGATGCTCTGTTAAAGTTTCTGGAGAGCGGAAAGGTTGCGGGGGCGGCGCTCGATGTTTTCACAAAGGAGCCCCCCGGCAATCATCCGATTCTTCAGCACGAAAGTGTGATTGCGACACCTCATCTCGGAGCGAGCACGGAAGAAGCGCAGGAGAAAGTTTCAGTCCAGATTGCCGTTCAGGTGGCGGATGCCTTGAAGGGACGAGGTCTCAGCGGTGTCGTGAATGCCGTTGCCCTGCAGCAGGCCATGCGCGAGGAGATTCGCCCCTACGTTACCCTTTCGGAAAAGATGGGAAGTCTCCAGGCCCAGCTGATGAAGGGGAAGTTGAGATATATGACGATCACATGCAGCGGAGATTTGTTGCAGCAATCACAACAACTTCTGACCGCCGCATCTCTAAAGGGATGCCTCTCCCATCTCTTGAACGAGCCTGTCAATTATGTGAACGCCCCAGTGATTGCAAAAGAAATGGGGGTCATCGTCAACGAACGAAAAGAACAGGAGTCAGAGAATTACATTCACTTACTGACGCTTGAGTTCGAGACTGATAAGGAGAAGCGCTCATTCTCGGGAACAGTCTTCGCGCACGCAAACATCCGGCTTGTAAAAATCGATGGCTATTATTTGGAAGTGAAGCCTGAAGGCTACATGTTGTTCTACACAAACCTTGATCGGCCCGGGATGCTCGCCCGCGTGGGAACCGTGCTGGCGAGCGCAAATATTAATATTGCTGGCGTCGCACTCGGGCGCGTGGATGCAGGAAGTCGTGCTCTCACGATTATGAGCGTGGACGATGATATTCCGGACGCCGTCTTGGAAGAGATTCGCAGAATCGAAGGCGTCTTTGATGCCAAGGTGGTATCCCTCTAGGCTGCACGGGTGCCCGCTGGAATCGCTCCCTAACATCTGACAGTTTTGGCGATAAGCTCGATTACAACTCAAGAACCCATCCCTGACTCCTTTTCTGCAACCGTCAGATATTACAAAGGCTTGCCTCCCTAACAGATGACCAGCGTTCTGCGAGTCTTCGCTTCGGCCAAATTTTGCAAAAATCGAAGTCCCCTTTCTAGGAAAGTAAAAAAAAACTTGACAAAGGCTGAGGGATTCCTTATATTTGCCCAAAGAACAAACCCTCGACCATCCCTATTCCGAGAATGGAGGTGATCCCCCGTCGAGAGTCCTTCGCTACAGCATTTCTTCTTTCCATTCTGTTTTTCCGGCTCGATCTTCAATTTTTCTTCAGGCCTGTCGATTAACATTCGCGCTCTTACACTTGAATAGCATCGTATTCAAATCACTTATTTAATGAAATAATGAAGGAGGCTCCCATGCAGCGCAAGCTTGCGATTGCTTTCCTTGTGGCAGTACTGCTGCCGTCTTTTGCCTTCGCCCAGGCTGGGAAAGTCCGCGGCAAAGTAACTGACAGGGAAACAGGAGAAGCATTGATTGGTGCTACCGTTGTTGTTGAGGGTACGACAATCGGTGCCTCGACCGATATCAACGGGGAGTACTTTCTGCTCAACGTTCCACCTGGCGCGCAGTCGTTGAGAGCGACCTATATCGGTTACGCCCCCGTAACGATTTCGGATGTGAAAATTAGTGCGGGTTTAACGACCACAATCGACTTCAGGTTGCCGCCGACGAGCGTGCAGATTGAGCCTATCTCGATCGTGGCGGAACGCCCCCTTGTGCAGCGCAACACAACGAATACTGTTCATTTGGTGAGGCGGGAAGATATAAGGGACTTACCGTATCGAGGACTTACAAGCTTCTTTGCAATTCTTCCCGGCGTCGTCCTGCAACAGGGGAACCTCTACGTTCGCGGTGGCCGGGCGGGAGAAGTTGGATACATCCTCGATGGGGCAAACATCTTTAACCCGATGGGCCGATATCAGAACGTTGGTGTGATTCAAGAAGCCCTTGAGGAATTCCAGCTTCAGTCCGGTGGGATGACCGCGGAGTACGGTGGAGCAAACGCGGGAGTCGTACGCACGACACTGAGGACTGGCGAGAGTAAGCTGAAGGCGACTCTGGACTACCGAACGGATGACTTTGCGAAGCCGGGAAAACAATTCCTTGGGACAACCGCCACCGGGCGACGCGTCGGCGTCTTGACGATCGGTGGACCGATCCCAGGAGTTGGGAAAGCCAGGTTCTTCTTTGCCGGGCAGCACGATTATTCACGAAACCGCCAGAGCATCTGGATTGAGCCTTTCAAATTTGACAGCCTTGTCACGGATGCACTGGGCGCGAGACCTGCGGGTGTACCCCTGCCTGGACCTGTCGAGTTCAAGAAAAACTACTTGCCGAACAACTGGAGGTTCACGAACACGGCTCAGGGCACGTTCTTGTTTGATCTCGACCCGATCAAGCTTCGATTTACCGGTAGTTATGAGCACGAGAAATATCCGAACGGGGGTAGCTGGCCCGGCGTGATGAGTTTCGTGGGTTCAACATACTTCCGGGCGAAGAGAAATACGCTAACGACGAACGATGTCATCTTTGGAAATCTTCGGGCCACACATGTGATCAGTCC
This sequence comes from Ignavibacteriales bacterium, assembly GCA_037446075.1. Classification (GTDB taxonomy): domain Bacteria; phylum Bacteroidota; class Ignavibacteria; order UBA10030; family JAHEZR01; genus JBBIJH01. Next base: position 1,768 of record JBBIJH010000144.1, on the reverse strand, counting down.
AACGACGTACTATGACATTGCACTATCCTACCAGCAGCGGAAAGGCAAGACGTACGATCCAGATTTCGTCGATGATTGGAAGCTATACCCGGACAGCATAGCGAACGAACGACTCGGGTATACGGGCTTCGTTAGTCGCTACCAGGGGCCAAATAGCTACAGCACGATCTTCCAGTTCCGGTTCCTCGACCCCAACACCCCAAACAACAGCTACTACAAGTCGAAGCAATCTTCCATCGGCGCATCGATCGACTTTACCTCTCAGGTAACGCCACGATGGGAAGTGAGAGTTGGTGGTCGACTGGATTCTTGGGTTTATCGTTCCTTCGGTGTTGATAATATCTCCAACTATCTCGTTTACCTTTATGGGATAGATGGAAAGACACCGAGGACTTTCACGAGCGACTACGAGCGTCGCGTCCGATTGATTCAGAGGGGGGGTATCACTACTGTCGGCTATGACATCGAGGGGAATGAAACCGATGGGACCACGTTCGGGGACCTGACGGTTGACAAGCCCGGGAAGCCACTATTCGCATCGGCGTATATCCAGAATAAGTTCGAGTACAATGATCTAATTGTCAACCTTGGCGTGCGCTATGAATACATAGATCCAAAAGGATGGAGAGTTCCTGAATCGCAATACAATGAGCCGCCGGTGGATGCAGCTCTGAACATTGTTGACGAGCATGCCTGGGTGGAGATGGAGCCCTTCAACCTTGTCCTTCCGCGCGTCAGCTTCTCTTTCCCAGTGACTGACCGAACGGTATTCTTCGCGCAATACGGGAAGTTTGCCCAGATGCCCTCGTTGACCCAAATCTACAGAAGCACGATCTTCCTGAGTGATAGGATCAACCCTGCCGTGCGGCAGCCCTACACACTGGCTCCGGGTGGCGCTCCCGCCTGGACGATGAGACCCGAGAGGACAACGCAGTACGAAATCGGTCTCCGTCAGTCGCTTACCGCGAACCTGGCCTTTACGTTGAGCGGGTTTTATAAGGATCTCAAAGATCAGCTCTCGATCCGGAGAATCTTCAACGAGGTCGGCGCGCCTATCTTCGTCGCTCTCCAAAACGAGGATTTTGGAACCACGAAAGGCCTTGAGCTTACGCTCTCCTTGAGGCGGACAAAGCGATTGGCAGCGCAAGTGAACTTCACATTGTCCGATGCCCGAGGAACGGGTTCCGAGACGTTCTCTTCCAGGAATGCAGTCACGGATGAGGCATCTGCCAGGATTCCTCTTTTCATCAACCCGCTTGAGTACAATCAGACTTTCCGTGGAAACGTTCTGCTGGACTATCGGTTCGACAGGGGAGACGGCGGTCCTATCTTCCAGGGACTGGGCCTGAACTTCGTCCTCAGTTTCAACAGCTGGCACAACTACACGAAGGTTCAAGAGCCGCAGAACCTGGGTCAGGCCAGTCCGTGGAATATTGGCGTACGAGCTCTGGCTGACACTCGTAGCAGAAACCCTGTGGAGCCTATTAACAACTCGACGACCCCGGCTGTGTTCAACGTGGATATGAATCTTAGCAAGACATTCTATGTGGGCCAGTTCACAGCGGAGCTGTATGTCAATGTGCTGAATCTTCTCAATACAAAGCAAGTCATCAATGTCTATCCCACGACTGGTACGGCGTTCGATGATGGATGGCTGAAGAGCCCCTTTGCTGAGCCGTATAAGGAAGTTCCAAACTATGAGGCCTTCTATCGAGCGATTAACCTTCGGAACCGATGGGGAATCAGCACCTACTACGGCGACGTTTAT
>JBBIJH010000143.1:0-7099 GCA_037446075.1 Ignavibacteriales bacterium | reverse complement strand
GGTGCACAGGTTATCTCTGTCCGGGTTTGTCATCGATTTTAATCAAAGAATTGGGGATGAGGAACGATGTGCAGCGGGCCGATCTTCTTGGAATGGGGTGCGCGGGAGCGATGCCTGGACTTCAGCGGGCCCACGACTTCGTGAAAGCGTATCCAGAGAAGAAGGCGCTCTTGGTGACGGTCGAGATATGCTCTGCATGCTATTATGTCGATGACTCACTGGAAACTGTCATCGGAAATGCGATCTGCTCGGATGGCGCCGCGGCCGCTGTTGTCGGGAGCGGAACGCGGCCTTCCTCGCCTGAGATTCTGAACTTTGAGACCCACCTCGAGCCCTCTTTCATCAACAGGGTCGGGTTTGAGTTTCGCGGGGGGAAGTTGCGCATCGTCCTCTCAAAGGATATCCGGGATGAGGCGGGCGGACTCGCGAGAGTCCTCATCGATAAGCTCCTCGAGCGAAGCGGTCTTGCGAGGGAGAATATCACGCACTGGATACTCCATTCCGGGGGGCGGAAGGTGATCGACGGAGTACAGCGCGAAGTCGGCCTGACCGATGCTCAGGTCCGTCACAGCAAATGTGTGCTAAAGAACTTTGGCAACATGTCATCGCCGACAGTGCTCTTTGTCCTCGACGAGGTGATGAGGAATGGGAATCCGAAGCCCGGTGATTTGGGGGTGATGGGGGCGATGGGACCGGGCCTTGCGATTGAAGGGGGGTTGCTGAGGTGGTGAGTGAGGCAGTTCAGAGTTAATGCGGATAGTCAAAAGCAAGATCGCTAACACTGCAAATGAGGCCAACGGGTATGAGAAAACTTCTTGTATTGCTTGCTGTCTCCATGCTTGTTTCCGGGTGCTCTAGCGACCCGCCGAGCGTGCGAGTGCGCAACGAGCGGACCGGGAAAGCCAATGTTCAGCTGCAACCTCGTTCCGGCTCCACGATCAACATCAACGAGGTGCTTCCGGGGACTACAACATCGTATCAGGACATCCCGGAGAATTCCTACAGAGTTCAGGCGTCTCTCTCAGGAGAGACCGGGCCTCCGGACTTGAACTTTACAGCCGAGAATGATAAAGCCTACACAATCGTCGTTATCGCTGGAGGATCACCGATGATGAGGATCGATGTAGCGGATAAGTGAGAAAGATTTCTTCAGGAGTGGACAAAACCGAAGTCGCCCAGATCCTCGAGGAGATCGAGCTGCTTGTGAAAAGAACCGTGATCAAACCGATCGGGCAGTAACCAATCCGGAGAAGCTCCCTCAGTACTTAATTTCTTTTTTATCGTTTCTCTTCACGACTAACCAGACCGCAGCAGTCGCCATCATTCCAAATTCAAGAAACGAAACCAACCAGGGCACCGTCCACGCCGACCCAGAGCGCGCAAGATCCCAGACGACATACGTCGATAAGATACTGATCGTCCAGATCATGAGCGGGATCGTTGCAGCGACCGTTAGGAACGGGACAAGCCATAAGAGATACCATGGGTAGATCACGGGCGCGAAGATTAGTGCTGCTGCCATTGGGTACGCCCAAGCCTCGGGAGAATGGACGGGCAGCCTGATGCGGAAACAACTTGCTGCCAAGAGTCCTGCCAACAAAGCAACAGTTGCGAGGATACGTGGACTCACGAGTTGTTCGAGAACGGCATAGACCAGACTGTTGAAACGGAACCTCTCGACGAAAGTTCCGATACCACCCGTCGGGATATGACCTTCTGAGACGAACGGCACGTAGAGAGCCACGAAGACTCCTACCGCTAAGGCCAAAGCCCGGAATGGTACTCGCCGCCAGAACAAAGGGATCAGTACGATTGGAAGGAACTTGACCGCGACTGCGAGGGCAAGAGAAACGCTTGCGATCGTGGTCCGACCCTTTGCAATAGCGAGGAAGGAGACAACCATGAAGACTATGCCGAGAAAATCAACATGGCCATTCCGGGCGCTCTCGAACACCACCAACGGATGCCAGGCATATGTCAGCACGAGCCACTTGTTCGATCCTGAAGAGGCGAGCCATGCTAGCAGTAGAAAGACAACAAGTGCATCGCAGAAGAAGATGGCCAGGCGGAATGCGAAGACGGATTCATCGATCGTGGTCACGGCGCGAAAGAATATCTGTGCTGCGGGTGGATAGGGTGAAGCGATATCAGGGTTGTTCATACGCCTCGTGGCAGGCGTGTGGAGATGGCTCAGGCTGAGATCTGAAGGGATGGTAACATACGGATTGTAACCAAATCGTTGCACGCGCCCGTCCCATATGTACCGGTACACATCATCGTGTTCACCGGCTGGCGCAAAGAGCTGGGTCAAACGAAGCATCCATGCAATGACGAGGCAAATCAGGAAGGGAAAGCGGGGGCAGGTCAGCGTCCGACTTATCTCGTACATGGCTACAAGATAGCTCAAGCTCGCCATCGCCATCAGGGCGAGAAACCAGGGCGTGCCATAACTCTCACCTGTGAGGGTAAGCAGCAGCATTGACAGAAGAAGAACTACCCCAAGGCCATACAGCCTTCCTGCTCTGAGTTTCTCAGACTCGGTGGCTTTCCCGCCCAAAGAGTTCCTCTCTGCCGCATCAGACCCTCTTGCACTATGAGGGAAGTCAGCCATGGAGCTTATCTCAAGGTCCTAACAGGATTAATAGAATCTAAAGGGGAGTGTGGCGAAATGCAAGGAGGTTCGGGGACCATCATGTAACGTGCTTTGTCACGCGATCGGTGACTTATTCCAAGGCATCTGTGTTGAACTTCCACGTTTTTCTATCTATCTTTCGCTAGCGATGGACAAGACCGAAGTCGCCCAAATCCTCGAAGAGATCGGGACGCTCCTTGAGCTAAAGGGGGAGAACCCTTTCAAGTGCCGCGCCTACCACAACGCCTCGCGCATCATCGCTGCGCTGACGACCGACATCAAGCCTCTGGTTGAGCAAGATCAACTGAAAAACATCAAGGGAATAGGAGAGGGGCTGGCAGAGAAAATCGCGGAGCTAGTGAACACGGGAAGGCTCAAGTATTATGAGGATTTGAAGAAATCGTTGCCAGAAGGTCTGGTCGAGATGCTCCGGATCCAGGGTCTCGGTCCAAAGCGAATCAAAGTCCTTTATGAAAAGATGGGCCTCAAGACTGTGGAGCAACTAAGGGAAGCGGCCGAGAAGCATCGTCTCGCTGCCCTGGATGGATTCGGTGAAAAGACTGAAGAGAACATTCTTCGGGGCATCGAGCTTCTCAAGAAGCACGCAGAGAAACACTTGTACCCCACCGCAAAGGGTGCCGCAGAACGGGTTTACGAAGTCATCCGGAAACAGAAGGGGGTGATTCGCTGCGACGTGGCCGGAAGTCTGCGCCGTAAGAAAGAGGTGATCGGCGACATCGACATCCTCGTGAGCGCGAGGAAAACTCAGGCCGGAGCTTTGATGAAGGTCTTCACTACCCATCCAGACGTGGCAGAGGTCTTGGCACACGGGGAGACAAAGTCAAGCGTTGTGTTGAAGTCTGGAATTAACTGTGACCTCAGAGTTGTTAATGATGAGGAGTATCCCTTTGCCCTTGCCTACTTCACTGGAAGCAAAGAACATAACATCGAGCTGCGCTCTTTGGCAAAGAAGTTTGGGTGGAGTCTGAACGAGTACGGATTCTCAGACCTCGGTGCAGAAGAAAAGCGTGGGAAGGCCAAGCGAATCGTCAAGTGCAAAGACGAGGAAGACATCTATCAAGCTTTGGGTCTAGCGTTCATTCCGCCCGAGCTTCGAGAGAACATGGGAGAGATCGAAGTCGCACAGAAGGGAAAACTCCCGAAGCTCCTCGAGGAAAGGGAGATTCGCGGCACGTTTCACTGTCATTCCACATACAGTGATGGTGCCAACTCCATCGAAGAGATGGCAAAAGCGGCGCGCGCGTTGGGCTGGGAGTATCTTGGCATTGCTGACCACAGCAAATCTGCGGCCTATGCGGGTGGACTGACCGAGGCAAAGGTGAAACAGCAGCAAGAAGAGATTGATGCACTGAACGAGAAATTCCGCAGCTTTTACATCTTCAAAGGCACTGAGGCGGACATCCTTCCGGATGGAAGCCTTGATTATTCTGACAAGGTCCTCGCGTCATTCGACTACGTCGTTGCCTCCGTTCACAGCAAGTTCAAGATGACCGAAGGGGAGATGACAAAGCGCATTATCAAAGCGATGAAGAACAAATACGTCACGATGCTCGGTCATCCCACCGGTCGATTGCTTCTGAGTCGCGAGGCCTATCCCATCAACCTCATCGAAATCATCGATGCGGCCGCTGACCTTAGGAAAATCATCGAGATCAATGCTCATCCGATGCGGCTTGATCTTGACTGGCGGTTCTGCAAGTACGCGAAGGAGAAAGGCGTTCTCATCGCCATCAATCCCGATGCGCACAACACAGACGGACTCAAGGATGTGTTTTATGGAGTTGGCGTGGCCCGGAAAGGATGGCTGGAGAAGACAAACGTCTTGAACGCATGGAGCCTCGCTGAGGTCAAGAAACATCTCGGGAGAAGCTAGGTTCCGAAAAGCGTTCCAGGGAGGCGAATCCGCACAAGAGAATAGTAACCATGCGTTCCCTCTCCGAACGTTCGAAGGGAGCATTCCTGTGACGAGAAGCTATCGGAGTTTTTGGCCGGGTGTGATTCTCATCCTGCTCGGCATCATCTTTCTCCTCGACAATCTCGGCGTGGCGAACTCCTGGCAGATTTTCAGAAGCTACTGGCCGGTGATTCTAATCCTCGTTGGGATCGGCATGCTCATCAAGACGAGTGCGCGGACAACGCAACCGGAAGGATTCGCCCAGCCAAAGGAATCTAGCCATGTTTCTGGTTCTGTTGGTGACACGATCTTCGAATCTTCTGTGTTTGGGAATATCTCAATTCGACCGATGACAAAGAACTTCAAAGGAGGGAACCTCTCCACGGTATTTGGCAGCATCGACCTAAATCTCACTGGGGTGGAACTAGCGCCCGGGGAACATTATCTCGGACTGAATAGCCTTTTCGGAAGCATACGGGTGACCCTGCCAAGAGAAATCCCGATCTGCGTTCGAAGCAACTCTTTTCTCGGAGAGATCACGGTATATGATCAGAAAAAGGGCGGAATCGCTTCCGAGATTATCTACACCTCCCCCGACTACGGAATCGCCAGCACGAAGATGAGAATCGGCGCTTCACAGGTATTCGGAGACATCAAAATATGGTGAAGGGGAAAGAGTCGCCCGAGAGGCTCAAGGCTCGGGCGAAAAAGATTGTCACACGCTTGGGGAAAATTTTTCCCAACCCCAAGATTGCATTGGAGTATCAGGATCCGCTACAGTTGCTCGTGGCCACAATTCTTTCCGCACAGTGCACAGATGAACGCGTAAATCAAGTCACGAAGGAACTGTTCAAGAAATACAAGACGGCAAGAGATTACGCCGAGGCCAACGTGGCCGAATTTGAACAGGAAATTCGGCCTACAGGTTTTTTTCGAGCGAAAGCGAAGTCGATCATTCACTGTTGCAAAGAGCTTGTCGAGAAGCACGGAGGGAAAGTGCCACAGACGATGGAAGAAATGGTTCAACTTCCGGGTGTCGGACGCAAGACAGCGAACTGCGTCCTCGGTGGAGCGTACGGGATTGCCTCAGGGGTTGTGGTGGATACCCATGTGCGCCGATTAGCGCAGCGGCTTGGTCTTTCAAAGGAGGAGGATCCAGAAAAGATCGAGTCGGACTTGATGGAGATCATTCCGAAAAAAGATTGGATTGACTTCGGGAACATGCTCATCTGGCATGGTAGAAGAACGTGTCAAGCTCGGAAGCCGAACTGCCTCGAGTGTGTAATCAATGACCTGTGCCCATCTGCGGAACTCTTTATGAGGCGCATGACGTAACGGGCCTCTGATCGACAGGGCAAAGTTTTTTTCTTGCCCGCTAATGACGCGGAGTACTCTGCGGGATTGCGATGAAGAAGTAGAACTCGTGTCTTTGGTGTGTTTGCTGGGCCATTGGTCTTCGTCGCGGGTTCCTCGTGCTAGGATTTCGTCATTCGAATTGAATACTCGTTGCGATGGTGAACGATAGCTTGGAAAAACCCGGAAGGCGAGGTTTCGTCGTCCTGGGCGTCATGCTGGGAGCGTTTCTCTCCGGCATCGATGCGACCGTGGTCGGCACGGCCATGCCCACGATTGTTTCGGACCTTGGCGGCCTCAGTCTGTATAGCTGGGTGTTCTCTTCGTACATGTTAACGACTGCGGTCTTTATGCCGCTATTCGGGAAACTCTCGGACCTCTGGGGCAGGAAGAAACTCTTCTATGTGGCTGTATTGACCTTTCTCCTTGGTTCGACGCTTAGTGGCACCTCGCAGAATATGCTCCAGCTTGTCTTATATCGTGTGATTCAAGGAATTGGTTCGGGTGGGATGGCATCCGTTCCATTCGCGATCATCGGCTCAGCCTTTCCGCCGCAAAAGCGCGGACGAGCTTTTGGATTCATCGCAGCGGTGTGGGGCATCTCCAGCATCATCGGCCCGGCGCTCGGGAGCTTCGTCGTCGTGCACATGAGCTGGCGTTGGGTGTTCTACGTGAATATTCCTTTTGGATTGACCTCCATCTTCCTTATCAGCATCGCCTATCACGAGTACGTGGAAAGAGTCCCGGTAGCACTTGATTGGAAGGGCGCGCTTTCACTCAGTATCGGAATCGTGGCCATTCTTCTTGCATTCTTCAGCGTTGGGAAGGGGGAAGAGCTTTACTCGCCAGCCGTCGTTGCTCTTGTTGGGGTCTTCGTGTTGATGCTCTTCACATTCGTTCAAACGGAGAAGAAAGCAACCGAGCCTTTGCTGCCGCTTGGGTTCTTCAAGATGCGGGCCGTAGCGACCTCGAACATTTGTGGATTCATCGGCGGCTTCGCGATTTTCGGGGGAGTCGCGTTCGTCCCACTCTTCGTTCAGAGCGTACAGGGGGGAAGCGCGGTAAGAGCAGCGACGGTGATCACTCCGATGTCGTTTGGTTGGTCCGTCGCCAGCATCGTAGCTGGGCAGTTCATTCACAAGCTGGGGGCGCGGCAGATTGTTCCGGTCGGCATGGCTTGCATGGCCGGAGGTTTCCTT